>CAMBGJ010000172.1 GCA_945865805.1 Bordetella parapertussis | reverse complement strand
ATCACCAAAAAAGACATCTCTGCCGCCATGCACTACCTCAACCATCGCCCCAGAAAATGCCTCGGCTTCAAAACACCCCACGAAGTCTTCTGGAAGAAGCTACACTCGCATCATAACGCGGTTGCACTTCAGACTTGAATCCGCCCCTTGATGCGGGCGAGACAACGGTATTTAAGTCGCCTTCGCTAAAGAATGTCGGTCTTCCAGGCGCATTCATGCACGATGGCAGGTTCACAACGCTCGATGCCGTTGTCGAGCACTATAACAGTGGGGTACAAGCGGGACCGGCCCTCGACGCGCGATTGCGCGGCCCTGGTGGCGTGCCGCTGCAGTTAAATCTTTCGGCAGCAGACAAAGCCGCGCTGGTTGCTTTCATGCATACGCTGACAGATACGGTACTGACGACCGATCTCAAATTCAGCGACCCGTTCAAGAAGTGAGTCGCAGCGTTAGCTACGATGCGGCTTGGTAATACAGATTCTGCGGATGCCTCGCCTCGGCGAAGAAAAACCAGCGTTCGGCGAGCAAGCCTGCGAACTGGATGACGAATGCGAGCGCGGCGCTGGTGCCGATAGCCAGCAGTAATGCCGGGACAGCAAACGCCAGCAACAAAAACCCCCATTTCACACTTTGCACGACCGCCCGCGTCTTGCCGTGAAAAAACTCGCGCGTATTGAACGAACTGCCCATGAAGCCCTGGGCTTTTTGCACGATGTGCGGGTGCGGGATGCCGATGGCGCTTTGCAGGGTTGATTTTGGGCGCAGGCGTGCGTTGCGCACCAGTGAGGCGATGCGTGCGGCGGCGGCGGCGACTGTGAGTATTAGTGCCCAGCGTGCCAGTGCTGGTGCGAGTGCCGGTTCCAGAGCCGCTGCCAGCGCGGTGGCGAGGGTGAAGCCGGAAGCGCAGCCCAGCAACGTGTAGTTGACGATGGTGAGCGGCGTTGCCCACTCTTGCAGGAACTTGATGCACACGTAGTTCATCGCGGTGATGTAGAACAGCGCGAGGCACAAAACCGCGCCCACCGCGCCAGTAATCGTCGCGCAATTACTGCCGCTGTAGTGACACACGCCGTGCAACGCAACCACGGCCATGAACAGCGGCAACACGATGACCTCGCGTGACAGCCACGAGGTGCGCCACATGGCGACGGCGCGCCACGCGCGTTCCGGGTGGCCGAGGTGAAAAAACGAGGCGACCAGACCGGCGACGAGCAGCGCCAGTGCTATGGCGTCGCCGCGCACGAAAAATGCCGGGTCTCGAACCGCGCTGCTGCCCAGCAAGCCCATGTCCACGGCAACGAGTGCCAGAAACAATCCTTGCCCCGCGCCGATCAGGGTGGTGAGAAAAATAACCGAGAACGCGGGATTCATGGCTTGCTCGGCGCGTTTGTCGCCTTGAGCGTATTCGGTCGTTGCTGCTCGACCTTGCGGCTCAATTCATGGTCGATGGCTGAAGCGCTGCGACGCGGCAGATAGTGATTGGCGGGTTTGGTTTCCCATTCGGGCATGAGTTGATAGCCGCCGTTTTCGCGGATGGCTTTGGAGACGATGGATTCCGGGTCGTGTATGTCGCCGTAGAGCCGCGCGTTGGTGGGGCAGGCGAGCACACAAGCGGGTTTGCGTTGTTCATCGGCAAGGCTGGTGTCGTTGATGCGATCCACGCACATCGTGCATTTCTTCATCACCTTCTGTTTTTCGTCCAGCTCGCGCACGCCGTAGGGGCAGGCCCACGAGCAGTAATTGCAGCCGATACATTTGTCGTAATCGATCAGCACCAGGCCGTCGCTCTCGCGCTTGTAACTGGCACCGGTGGGGCACACCGGCACGCACGGCGGATCTTCGCAGTGCAGGCACGATTTCGGAAAATGCACCGTCTGCGTATCAGGAAACTCGCCGACTTCAAAGGTCTGCACGCGATTGAAATAGGTACCGCTGGGGTCTTTGCCATAGGGGTTTTCGTCGGCTAGCGATCCGGCCACCCCGGAGGTATTCCATTCCTTGCAACTGGTGACGCAGGCGTGACAGCCCACGCACACATTCAAATCGATCACCAACGCCAGTTGCGTCATTTTTGTCCTCCCGCCACGAAGGCCTGCCACATTCGATGCAGCTTGGTGGTTCCTGGCAAGGGTTTCATCGCGTCAAACTGCGGTGAGCTTTCTTTGGGCTCATCGGCACCGGCGGGGTAAATGCGCACGCGCACATCGTACCAACCGGCCTGGCCGGTCAGCGGGTCTGAATTCGACATACGTTCTTTTCCGTTCTTTAATTCATCCGCGATCAAATGATTCAACAAAAAGCCGCGCCGCGATTCGTTGGCGTCTTCCGCGAGATGCCACGCGCCACGCGATTTGCCGATGGCATTCCACGTCCACACGGTGCCCGGCTCCACCGCCTCAGAGTAGCGGCACATGCAGCGCACCTTGCCGTGCATGGATTCCACCCACAGCCAGCCCCCGTCAGCGATGCCTGCGGCTTGCGCTGTTTTTATGTTTATAAACAAGTAGTTATGCGTGTGTATCTGGCGCAGCCAGGTGTTCTGCGAATCCCACGAGTGGTACATCGCCATGGGCCGCTGGGTGATCGCGGCGAGCGGATATTTTTGTTTATCCGACAGCGACACTTCCAACGGCTCGTAATAAAACGGCAGCGGATCGAAATATTTTTCGATGCGATCTTTCAGATGCGCGGGCGGCTGGCGCTTGCCGTGGCCGCGCGCTGCGAGGCGAAAGCGTTGCAGCACCTCGGCGTACAGCTGAATCATGATCGGATCGCCGAAGCGCCGTAGTTTCACGCTGACCGCCCAATCGTGATAACCCTGATTCCAGTTGCGCATGTAGGTGTGTTCGGGCGGCAGGTGATGCTGATGCACGCAGTTGTTCTTGGCGTACATCTCCCACTGCTTCGGGTTGGGCGCGCCCACCATGCTTTGGTCACCGTTTTCGCCGCGCCAGCCGGTCAAAAAGCCCTGACCGGAATTCGGCGCAGTCTGAAAGTTCACCACGAAGTCAGGGTAGTCGCGGAATTTGCGCGTGCCATCGGCGTTGGTGAACGCGGGCAATTTAAGCCGGCTTGCCAACTCGACAATCACTTCCTGAAATGGCCTGCACTCGCCCGTGGGCGGCAGTATCGGCACACGTACCGCATCCACCGGGCCGCCGAATTCTGAAATCGGCCGGTCGAGCATCGACATCACGTCGTGGCGTTCGAGGTAGGTGGTGTCGGGCAAAATCAAATCGGCGAACGCCGTCATTTCGGATTCAAACGCGTCGCACACGATGATGAAGGGAATTTTGTATTCGCCAGTCTCATCTTTGTCGTTCAGCATGCTCCGGGTTTCACCGGTGTTCATCGCCGAATTCCATGCCATATTGGCCATGAAAATAAACAGCGTATCGATGCGGTACGGATCGCCGCGCCACGCATTGGTGATGACGTTATGCATCATGCCGTGCACCGCCAGCGGGTACTCCCACGAGAACGCCTTGTCGATGCGCATCGGCCCGCCAGCGTCATCGACGAACAATTCATCCGGGCTGGAGGGGAACCCCAGCGGCGCGCCGCCCAGTGGCGTGTTGGGCTTGATCGCGTCCGGCGTTACCGGGTTGCGCGCATACACCGGCGGCGTGCCGCGCGGGTAGGGTGCCTTGTGGCGAAAGCCGCCGGGGCGATCAATCGTGCCGAGCAGCGACATCAGAATCGACAGCGTGCGTATGGTTTGAAAACCGTTGGAGTGCGCCGCCAACCCGCGCATGGCGTGAAACGCCACCGGATTGCCGGTGATGCTGTCGTGCTTGCGTCCCCAGCTATCCGTCCATGCCAGCGGCAGCGTGACTTTTTGATCGCGTGCGATCTCGCCCATTTCGAGCGCGAGCCGCTGTATGCGCGCCACCGGGATGCCGGTAATGAGCGCCGCCCATTCGGGGGTGTATTGCGCCAGTCGTTCGGCGAGCAACGCGAAAGCGGGCCGCACCGGCAGGCCGCTGGGCAGCGTGTAGTGCCCGCTCAACGCGGGCTTGCAGCCTGGCGCGTGGTTCGATACAGCGGCGTTGATGGCCGTATCCCACCACAACTGGCTGTGATTGCGATGCGGGTTATCGGCCGGCGAATTGCCATTGGCGACCGCCAGACCGTATTCGGGTGAGTGCGGATCATTGTTCACCAGATAACCGGCGTTGCTGTATTCAGCGACGAATTCCCGGTCGTAAAGGTCGGTGCGAATCAGCTCGCTGCACAGCGCCAGCAGTAGCGCACCGTCGGTGCCGGGGCGTATGGGGATCCACTCGTCGGCAATCGCCGAATAACCGGTGCGCACCGGATTGATCGAGATAAATTTGCCGCCGCTGCGTTTGAATTTCGAGATCGCGATTTTCAGCGGATTGGAGTGATGATCTTCCGCCGTGCCGATCATCACGAACAGCTTCGCGCGTTCCAGATCAGGCCCGCCGAATTCCCAGAACGAACCGCCGATGGTGTAGATCATCCCGGCGGCCATGTTCACCGAACAAAAGCCGCCGTGCGCGGCGTAGTTGGGCGTGCCGAACTGAGCGGCAAAAAGCCCCGTCAATGCCTGCATCTGATCGCGCCCGGTAAACAGCGCAAATTTCTTCGGATCAGTGGCGCGCAAGTGCGCGAGGCGCTCCTCCATCACGCGAAAGGCTTCATCCCAACTGATCGCCTCGAACTCTGCCGCGCCGCGTGGCGAACCCGCCTTGCGCCGCAGCGGTTGCGTGAGCCGCGCGGGCGAATACTGCTTCATGATGCCCGACGCGCCCTTGGCGCAGATCACGCCCTGGTTCAGCGGGTGATTGGGGTTGCCTTCGATGTAACGCACTTCGCCGTCACGCAAAGTGACGTTGATGCCGCAGCGGCAGGCGCACATGTAGCAGGTGGTGCTTTTGACCTCGGTGCGGACAGAAGCATGCTGAGTTTCGTTCTCGTCGTGCCTGGTTTCGGCCATTGTTATCGTAAGTTTTTGTAATTGTTGGGTGCTGAGAACTGGAATTCTACAGAAGTTGCGATAGTCCCCGTACAATAAGTTGGATTTCATCGCATACAAAAGACACGGAACTGCCCATGGCCCTGAAACGCCCGCAAGGTTTGTCTGGCACGCTGGTCGTGCTGGAGCACGATTCTAAAATACTCCAGGGCAATCCCCTCGGTGATCCGCACGTGCGCAAGGTTGGTGCATGGCTGCCGCCGCAGTACGATGGCGGGGGAAAGCAGCGTTTTCCCGTGCTGTTTGACCTGGCGGGATTTACCGGCACCGGTTTGTCGCACGCCAACTGGAAGCCTTTTGGTGACAACGTGCCGGAGCGCGCGGCGCGGCTCATCCATGAAAAGAAAATGGGCCCGGCGATTATTGTCTTCCCTGATTGTTTCACCGCGCTGGGCGGCAATCAATACATCAATTCATCGGCCATCGGTAATTACGCGGACTACCTCACGCGCGAGATCATTCCTTTTGTTGATCGCGAGTTTCGCACGCTGGCTAGCCGTGAGCATCGCGGCTGTTTCGGCAAATCGTCCGGCGGCTATGGCGCGATGATTCATGGCATGCAATATTCAAAATACTGGGGTGCCATCGCCAACCATTCGGGTGACGCGTATTTTGATTTTGTGTATTGGCACGATTGGCCCAACACCATCAACGAATTGGCGAAATATCGCACCTCAAAGCGCAAGGTCGGCGCGGTCAACGTGCTGCGCGAGGCGCGTGGCAAGCATATCGCGCAAGGCATGGACGATGGCCGCATCAAACGCTTCCTCGACGCGGTGTGGAAAAAAGAAAAGCTCGCCGGTGGCGAGGGCCATTGTCTGATGAACCTTTGCATGGCGGCTACTTACGATCCTGATCCGGCGGCGCCGCTGGGTTTCCGGGTGCCATTCAATCTGGAGTCCGGCGAGGTGATCGAGCGCCGCTGGCAAAACTGGCGCGCGCATGATCCGATCAACCTGGTGACGAAACATCGCGCCAGTCTCAAAACCCTGCGTGGTATTTTCATCGACTGCGGCTGGCGCGATCAGTACCACATTCATTACGGCACGCGCATTTTGTCGAAACGCCTTGCGGCGGCCGGTGTGCGGCATACGTACGAAGAGTTCGACGACACCCATTCGGATATCGATTACCGCATGGATGTGAGTTTGCCGTTTTTGTATAAGGCGTTGAAGCCGTAATCGAGGGCTATCGTAAGTATTTGTTTTTATTGATATTTTTTAAATAATTGCGTCGCTTGCCGAGGCAGCCCCAGAAAGAGCATGCCCGCTTCACCCGCCAAGCATGACGCCACGCTGATGTGGTTCCGCCGTGATTTACGCGTGACAGACAACGCTGCGCTGCATGCTGCGCTGACTGCGGGGCGGCGTGTTTATTGTGTGTTTGTGTTCGACACCGCGATACTTGCGGCGCTGAACAATCGTCGCAACCGGCGCGTCGAATTCATCCGCGAAGCGGTGAGCCAACTCGCGCAACACCTGCGCGAGGCTGGCGGCGAATTGATCATCCGCCATGGCCTTGCGGCGGACGAAATCGTGTCGCTGGCGAGGCACCTGAAGGTGTGCGTGGTTTACGCCAACCGCGACTACGAACCCGCCGCCAAGGCGCGCGATACGAGCGTGGGGCAACAACTGGCCGAGGCGGGCATCGGCTTCGCGCTGCGCAAGGATCAGACCATCTTCGACGGCGACGAGGTGCTGACCGGCGCGGGTAAGCCCTATACCGTGTTTACGCCCTACAAGAATGCCTGGCTCAAGCGGCTGCAAAGCAACGAAGCGTTTTATCTCAAGCCCTACCCGGTGGATAAATACCTCACGCGCCTCAGCCCCGCGCCGCACGATATGGCGGCACACGGCGTGCCCACGCTCGCGCAATTGGGCTTTGAGCCAACCAATCTGCAGCAACTGTCGATACCACTGGGCGCTGCTGGCGCGCGCGTGCTCTACAACGACTTCAAGCCCCGCATCGCGCGTTACCACGAGGCACGCGATTATCCGGCGATAAAAGGCACATCTTATCTGTCGGTGCATCTGCGCTTTGGCACCATCTCGATACGCGAGCTCGCGGCGGCGGCACGCAAGGCGGGCGGCGACGGCGGCGCCACATGGCTGTCGGAACTCATCTGGCGTGATTTTTACTTCATGGTGCTGGACCATAACCCGCACGTGGTCGAACACGCTTTCAAGCGCGAGTACGACCACATTCCGTTTTCCAACGACAAGGCGCTGTTCGATGCATGGTGCGAGGGACGCACCGGTTACCCGCTGGTGGATGCGGGTATGCGGCAACTCAACCACAGTGGCTACATGCACAACCGGCTGCGCATGATCGTGGCGTCGTTCCTGGTCAAAGACCTGCATTGCGACTGGCGCTGGGGCGAGCGTTATTTCGCTGCGCAACTGAACGACTATGACCTCGCCGCCAACAACGGCGGCTGGCAGTGGGCCGCCTCCACCGGCTGCGATGCGCAGCCGTATTTCCGCATCTTCAACCCCGTGACGCAATCGGAGCGTTTTGATCCGCAGGGCAAATTCATCAAACGCTACATGCCCGAACTCGCGCGCGTGGATGCAAAGCATATTCACGCGCCGTGGCTGATGGATTTGCCGACGCAGCAGCGCACAGGCTGCGTGATCGGCCGCGACTACCCGGCGCCGATCGTGGATCACGCCACGGCGCGGCAATGCGCGCTAGCCTTGTATGGACGGTTGAAGAAGGTCGATTAGCAAGCCGGCAAGTGCAGCGTTGCAAACTATTCAGTGAGTAGCCTGCAAGGAGCGCGGCGTATTGGGGGAGGGAGGCTCGGGTTCCCCGGATTTGGCTACGCCGCATCCGGGCTACGCTTGCTGAATACGTTTTCAATGCATTCCTATTGCCCCCCCCCGCAATAGCCCGAAAGTACCATAGTCTTGGGGAACTAACTTGTGGCGCTTCGATGGCATGCGTGCGCTTCGGACTACGCTGCGCTACTACCGGGCTAACGCACAGTGCGCGTACGCGCCTCCATATGATGAAATTTTAGGCAATTGGCGCATTTTCCTGTATCATCGACCCCCCACCGCGAAGGCGGCCACGCCCGAGCTGTATCGATCCCTTCTTATAAGAAAATTCGACATGCAAGCAATCCTGGACTATCTCAAGAACAGCGGCGAGCGCCTTGATACTGAAATCGCGACGGCCACTGGCCTGTCGCTGGCCAATGTGCGCACGGGCGTGAATGATCTGAAAGCGCGCGGTGCGATCATGGTGTGCCGCTCCATCCGCTATCAGGATGGCAAAGAGATCGACGGCATCCTCTGCCGCATCTCGGGCTACATTCCGCAGGCCGCCCCCGGCCGCAAGCCCAAATCGCATGCTGCGCCGAAGTCCGAATCGCATCACGATTAGTCTTGATTTAGTCTGTAGTTGATTTAAAAGCCGCCCCACGGCGGCTTTTTGTAGTACTCCCACGGCAGGCTGACCTCGCGTAGACTCCGGGTTTTCACCCATCCGGAGATTGACATGCTACGCATATACGGTTCCGCCAAATCGCGCGCGCTGCGCACCCTGTGGATGGCCCACGAGTTGGGCCTCACCTATGATCACAAAGACTGGCTGCCGCGTTCGCCTGAAACGCGCACGCCGGAATATCGCGCGTTAAACGGCAATGGCCGCGTGCCCACCATCGACGACGATGGCTTTATTTTGTCGGAATCGATGGCGATCAATTTCTATCTCGCCAAAAAGCACAAGAGCGCACTGCTGCCGACAGATGCCAAGCACGAAGCGCACGCCATGCAGTGGAGCCTGTGGGAGACCGACCGTCTCGACCGGCAAGTCGTCGATTATCAACGCAATACCAAAGATCTGCCCGAAGCCGAGCGCAATGCCGCCGTCGCCAAGGCCGCGTGGGATGCGTGCGTGGATTCGTTCAACGTGCTCGAAGCCGCGCTGACAAAATCAGAGTGGCTGGCGGGGCCGACGTTTTCGGTGGGCGATCTGAATGTCGCGGGCGCGCTGTTTCGTGGCTTGTCGATGGACCTCACCCAATGGCCCAAGGTGCAGGCGTGGCTGAAGCGTTGCTGGGATCGGCCTGCCGCGCAAAAAGCCGTGGCCATGCGGGGATAAATATCGAGTCGGACGAAAACGTCAACAGCGTCAGCCACAGAGGTCACAGAGATCACAGAGGACACAGGGACCCCGCCCGTGTTTTTCTCCGTGACCTCAGTGTCCTCTGTGGCAAAAAAGGTTTTCTATCAAACCTGAATAGTTAAAAAAGTCAATTAAATCAAATACTTACAACATTGAACGGAGCGGCGCATGAGCAACAATTACCCATTGCCCAAGTCAGACCTCATCAAACTGGGCTTTCATGTGCCCGCGCTGGACAAGCTGCGCGGCGTGATTCAAAAACACATCGCCGAGGGCCGCTATCCCGGCGCGCAAATCGCGCTGGCGCGGCACGGGCAACTGGCGCTGTTTGAAACCTTCGGTCAGGCCAACATTGAAGCCAACAAGGCCGCGCAAGACGACACGCTGTGGCTGCTGTTTTCCAACACCAAAGTCATCACCGCCATGGGCGTGTGGGCGCTGGTGGAAGACGGCTTGCTGACGTTTAGCGATCGCGTCGCCGAGCACATGCCTGATTTCGCGCAGCACGGTAAGGGCGACATCACCATCGCGCAGGTGCTGAGCCACCGCGCGGGGTTTCCCAGCCAGAACGTCACGCCAGCGGTGTGGACGGATCACGAGGAACTGAAAAAACAGGTGTGCAACTTCACACTCGAATGGACGCCCGGCACGCGCCTGCAATATCACGGACGCTCCGCGCTGTGGGTGGCGGCGGCGCTGATCGAAATCGCCAGCGGCATGGATTATCGGGATTTTCTGCGCCAACGCATCATCGAGCCGCTGGGTCTTGCGCGCGATATTTTTGTCGGCATGCCCGATGCCGAGCACGCGCGTGCCGCGTCGATGTACGAACCGGATACCGCCGGCAAACAGCAGGTGTTAAAGGATGAAAACAGCGCGCCATTTCGCCGCGCCGGCGTGCCCAGCAGCGGCGGTTATGCCACCGCGCGCGGCATGGCGGCGCTGTACCAAATGATGGCGAATTTCGGCAAGTTGAATGGCAAGCGCATCTTTTCGCGGCGGCTGGTGGAGTTTGTCACGCGCAACCACACCGGCGACATGCTCGATCACGGCATGGGGCTGCCCATGCATCGCGGCCTGGGCGTGCACACGCGCGGCGTGAGTGAAAAAATCCGCGGTCTGGGTGCGATAGGCTCGCCGCGCACTTTTGGCCACGGCGGCGTGGGCACTTCTTACTGCTGGGCCGATCCGGATTCCGGTGTGTCGTTCGCCTACATCAGCAACAGCCGCCAGCCCGATCCTTGGCATAGTCGCCGGCTGGATATTGTGGCGAATCTGGTGCATTCGGCTATCGAGTAGAGGGCGATCTGGTTGGTAGCTTTGGGGGGCGCCACAGCGGCAAGTTGACACATTTTCTCCAGCGCAACAGGCCGAAACAAATGTAATTCTATCAGTTAAGGCGGATATTATCGCGATTAGTCCAAACGGCCTATTTAAAGAAAACCTTTATTCGTATCTACTGGTAAACGCTTAACGCGGAGATTCGGCGCGTTTCGCGCTTCCGTCCCGTAAAAACAACCACGTTACCCATGCCTAAGGAGACCTAGCCCGACCTCACCAACTCGCCACCGAATTTAGCGACTTTCAAGGGTTTTTCTCCCGTAAGTCCTTGATCTAATTGAGATGATATTTTCATTTCACGTGTAGTGCAGACCTTGGTTCTTGCGCATGAGAGTTGACGGCGGAATACTAC
>CAMBGJ010000171.1 GCA_945865805.1 Bordetella parapertussis | reverse complement strand
GCCCGGAATCGAAGCAAACCGCAGTTGTTCTGGCGTAGAATCCATGAGGGCAAAGACCTGTTGGTGTTGACGAATGTGTTTCTCGATAACTCACATTGTACCAATCACTTACGGTGTTCTTTGCCCTCTTTATGCAAAATTCAGGCTAGAGGGTTCCGAGCTGTTGCCGGCACCAAATGCGTGGTGAAATCGAAGCACCGCCGCCCCTTGACAGCAGCCGTTGACCACGAAACCCAATCCACCTCAAGAGCGTGACCGATCTAACGAGGATTGATAAGTGTTACGCGCGTGGGATGCTTCGCGCAGAGCAACGAGCAACTTGCCTGCTAACGGGAGTTCCTCAAAACCTGCACTATTGCATTCCTTAATGGGAAGTAATGTCGGTTTCCGTCAAAGTCCGCATGCGGACTATTGCCAGTGTGAACAATGACGATCCGATCTATTGGATCGACATATATATTCTGGCCATTCGTTCCTTGAAATGCCAACCTGCCTCCAGCGGCCTGAGGAATCCATGCATGCAGTCCGTAAAATGGAGGATTGGCCGGCTGCGGTTTGTCACGCCGCAATTCCGCCACCTGAGCTATCCAATCCGCAGGCACTATCTGATTGCCATTCACGCGGCCTTTATTCATGACCAAGTGGCCGAGCCGGGCATAGTCGCGCAACGTCGCCACAAATTGACCTTGCACGCCCTCTTCGCCACGATAGTTTTTGATCCAATAGCTTTTGGATTCAGCACCCATTGGCACCCAAATTTTAGCTTCAAGGTAGCTTGTGATGTTTGTTCCAATGCGTTGCGCCAATACGGTACCCAGCAAAGCTGTTTGTACGCCGTTGTAGTCAAAAACAGAACCGGTTGCCGATGACCGCTCCTTTTTCTGTTTTAAATATTCGCGTACGTTTTGACGTGGCGAAATCATCGGATTTGTTGCCTGATTGTCTGACGCCACACCGGATTCGTAAGATACTTTCATAGCCACCCCGGAGGACATGCGTAACACGTCTTCTACGGTCGAGTCCGCAAATGCGCTGTCTTTAAAATCGGGCAAGACCGTAGCAATACGGCCATTCAGCGCCAGCTTGCCCTCACTGATAGCAATCCCCATCAAAAGCGCAAATACCGTCTTTGACATTGATGCCGAAAGCAGTCCATCAGATGCCTTGCGTCCTTGAAGGTAGCGTTCAAAGACTATTTGGTCATCCTTCAATACGAGAAATCCCGTTACGCAGAATTTAGTCAGATACTCTTCGAGAGAAAATGAACTGGACTCACCAACCGGCTTATAGTTTACGGCCCCAATGGGTGGCCCTGCCTTCAATAACAACGGCGTGGACGATGGCTGCGCCGTATTGTGCGAATAGGTATTCTGCGGGTTGAGGAATACTTCCCGGCACCCGGTCTGCGCGAACGCTGATGAATGGCACATCAAGCCCCCCGCGGTAATCAACGCAACAATAATCGACGAGTTGATAACGCTTAGGCGCGAGACTGCAGTTTTGATGAATTGAATATCAATCAGTGTCATCTTCAACTCACGATGCGTTCCACGGGTTAATCAATTCGATGCCGGCGCCCTTATAGTTGCGCATATTGCGGGTCGCCAGCGCGAAGCCGCGCCTGATGGCGATTGCTGCAATCGCGCAGTCACCAAAGTGAATCGGATTGCCCACGGCTTGCGTGCCCGCAAACACACGCCCAAACGCGTGTGCGCTGTCCTGATCGAACGACAGAACGCGTCCCTCAAACTGGGCGATTAATTCTGTCGTCGTCTCCTGCAATGCCCTGCGGCGCTTGCCCGCGGGTAATGTCTCGATGCCCACTTGTAGTTCGGCGACCGTAATCGTCGTGAGGTAGAGCGTTTCCGGCGCTTGCCGATCCAACCAAGCTAACACTGCTGCATCAGGCTTCGGTTTGAGGGGTTCGGAAACTAGATTCGTATCAAGAATAATCATTCAAAGTTCACCGGCCGCACCGGACTACGCCTGCGCGTCTTCGGAAACTCAACGTCACCATGTTTTCGGCCGATTTCCGCTAACACTGTTCCCATGCCGCGCTGCGGGCGCACTGCGTTCTGCAGGATCACGCGCATTTCGGCCTCGGTACTGCGCTCATGCTGTTCAGCGCGTTTCTTGAGCGCGCGCAGGGTTTCATCCGGTAAATTTCTGATGGTCACGGCTGCCATGGCTATCACTCTTTTGAATTGATGCCGGTACGATAGCATTTATTACTAATGATATCAATCCAACACAATCCCCGACGCCTTAACCGCCTTAGCAACACGCTCAATATCACGCGCGATGTAGGCCGCGAATTCCTCCGGCGTATTGGTGATGATGTCGAGGTCCAGCGCGTTCATGCGCTTTACCACATCAGGCATCGCGGCCACACGAACCGTTTCGGCGTGCACGCGGTCGATCACCGCGCGCGGGGTGCCTGCGGGCGCGACGAAGGCGTACCAGGTGTTCATTTCGTAGCCGGGGTAGCCTGCTTCGGCGATCGCCGGAATGTCGGGCCATGCCGGGTGGCGTTTGGCCATGGCGAAGCCGAGCGCCTTGAACTTGCGCTGCGCATAGTGCACGCGCACGCTGGCCATGGTGGTGAAGTACACCGGCACTTGACCGGAGAGTGTGTCGATATTCGCTGCCGACGAACCTTTGTAAGGCACGTGCACCATGCGCGTGCCGGTCATGGCGTCGAACAGCACGCCAGCGAGGTGGCCGGACGACCCCGTGCCGGATGAGGCATAGGTGAGTTCGCCGGGGCGCTTCTTCGCCAGCGCCACCAGTTCCCTGATGGAGTTGGCCGGCAGGCTGGGATGTATCACCAGCAGGTAGGGATTGATCACCGTCATGCTGATCGGCGCGAAGCTTTTCTGTGCGTCGTAAGGCAACTTGCGATACAGCAGCGTGTTGTTGACCAGCGTCGTGGCGGCAGGCTGGAACAGCGTATAGCCGTCCGCTGGGGCCTTGGCGACCATCTCCGCGGCGACGATGGTATTGGCGCCAGCGCGATTGTCGACGATGACCTGCTGGCCCCAGGCTTCGCTGAATTTGCTGGCGAAGGTGCGCGCGACGGCGTCGGTTGGGCCGCCGGGCGGAAAGGGCACGACCAGGCGCACGGGCCGCATCGGGTAAGTCTGTGCCGCTACATTCACGACGGGCACGGTGGCGAGGAAAACCAGCAGTGACATCACGGCGGCGCGCCGCGTAAACAAGATGGCAGGTGCACGAGGCTTGCGATCGGCGTGGGTGGCCATGGTGATTTTCTTCCGGTGGCGGTGTTCACGCCATCATGGGTGAGCCGGCGCTGCGCTGTCAACTTGATCACGCGCGTCTCTGCCTGCGCTGCTGTTTGACTATGGCAACGGCGGCGGCTACATTGCTCCCAGTCGAAATAACTGATGAACCGACCCACTCAAGGAGAAACTCATGGCAGACCTACTGGAATCCATCGAAGACGGCGTGGCCGTTCTTACGCTTAACCGGCCCGAGGCGCTGAATGCGCTGTCGATGGACATACGCAACGGCCTGCTCTCGGCGATGGAGCGTTACGCCGACGACAGCAACGTGCGTTGCATTGTCATTACCGGGGCCGGGCGGGCATTCAGCTCGGGCGGCGACGTGAAGGGCATGGGCGAGCGGGCTGCGCGCGGGTATGAAGCGCGGGCGCGCGGGATACAGTTTTCCAATTCGATACCGATGGCCATGCGCAAGCACCCGAAAGTCATTATCGGCATGGTCAATGGCGTTGCCGCCGGGGCGGGCATGAGCATGTCGCTGGCCTGCGATCTGCGTGTCGCTGGAAAGTCGGCGCGCTTTACCACCGCATTCCTGAAGATTGGCCTGTCGGGCGACTGGGGCGGCACCTGGACATTGACGCAGCTGGTTGGCACCGCCAAGGCGCGCGAGCTTTTTCTGATGCCCGATATGGTCGGCGCGGATGAGGCGTTGAAACTCGGCATCGTCAATCGCGTGGTGGAAGACGCTGATTTGCGCAGCACCACGCTTGAGATTGCCCACCGCATCGCCGATATGCCGCAGGTGGCGGTTGCAGGGATCAAACGCAATCTGTTTGCTGCCGAAACCGAAAGCTTCGCCGTTTGCCTTGACCATGAAGCCTATAACCAGGCGCGCTGCTCACAGACCGAAGATCACCGCGAAGCCGTTACCGCGTTCAAGGAGAAACGTAAGCCGGTGTTCAAGGGACAGTAGTTACAACGTAGGACTCTCGAATTCTCCGCCCAGTGACACCAGCGACCAGGGTGAGAGATTTACATCACAATTAAAGTTGATATGCGCGCCGCCTGCGTGGGCGTCGCGGTACATGCGTTGCAACGGCGAGCTGTCGTAGATGCCATTGGCACCGGCCATTTCGTACAGGCTATCCACCGCCTCGATCACCAGCTTGATGCCTGCCGAGCTGTTGCGCTTGTAACGCAGCCGCGTGGGGATATCTACCGTGCCACCCGATTCGAGAATACGCTGCGCCTCGATACAATCGGAGCGCAGCAGCAGCGGCGCCGCGTCAATCTTGGCACCGGCCATGCCGATGCGTAGTTGCACCGACTGAAAATCGCGCATCTTCGCGCCGGTGTATGCCGTGCTGCGGGATTTCACCATGGCGATGGTTTCGTCGAGCATCGCCCGAGCATTGCCCACCATGCAACCGCCAATGCCAGTGCCGCCGAAGCCCGACAGCGGTATGCGGTACTGCGGCGCTTTGTTGATCTGCCAGCCGGGATAGGCGAAACCCGATTTTGCGGTGTGCATGCTAAGCGCGCGGTGCTCAGGCACGAAGACATCCTGGCATTGCACGCTGCGGCTGCCGGTGCCGCGCATGCCCAGCGTTTGCCAGTCATCGATCACTTCATACTCTGGCAGCGGCACCAGGCACATGCGCCAATCCACGGGCTTATCGCCGTCATACACGATGCACGCCAGCATGTTCCAGGTGGAAACATCCACCCCCGACGAAAAGCCCCATTTGCCGCTCAGCCGGTAACCACCATCGACCTTGATGCCGCGCCCCTGCGGAAAAGCGATGCCGGAAGCAATCAACATATCCGGGTTGTCGCCCCAGATTTCTTCCTGCGCCTTGGGGTCCCACAGCGCGAGCAGGCGATGGTGAGCGGCAAGATTGGTGAACGTCCAGGCTGCCGAGGCATCGCCTTGCCCGAGAATTTCCGGGATGTCGAACACCGAGACAAAATCGAGTTCCATGCCGCCCCAGCGCTTCGGCTGGATGTAGCGCAGGAGGCCCGTTTCGTGCAACGCGGCGACGACCGCCGGTGCCATGTGCGTGAGTTTTTCCGACTCGCTGGCGTGTTGCTTTAATAGCGGGATCAGCGCAGTCGCGCGCCGCAGCGCCTCGTCATAGTCGACGTCGGCGAAGCTTTTGCGTGAGGCAGGGGTGTGTTCCATGAGGTTGCGGCTTTATGCGTGATGGCACGGTTTGCGCAAAGTGTGCCATGAATGGTGCCGCCTTGCGCTGTCAAGAGCGCGCTTGTTGTGGCAGCAGCGCCGCTAGCGGATAAAATGGCCGCCGATTGACCCCCGCTGCGAAGCCGGATACATTGCTTTTCAACGCAGCGGGTATTATTCACCAAAGGGAATCGATCACATGATTCACGCAAAAGACGGTGCCGAAGTGTTGGAGAGTCTGCAGCCGGTAATCTCCCCCGGCACCGGTATCGAACACTGGGGTTCATCGTATTTCGGGCCGCGATACAGCACCACGGCGCTGTCCGCCGGCCCGCAGGCGCTGATGACGCAGATGGCGGCCAACGAAACCATCCTGCCGCACTTTCATGGCGTCGCGCAGTTCCAGATTTTTCCATCGGGCGCGGGCATGATGGCCAAGACCGAAGTGCGTCCGCTGATGCTGCAATACAAGGATCATCACTCGGCCTACGGCCCGCTGGTCGCCGGGCCGAACGGGCTGACATTTATCGCGCTGCGTAACCGCATCGGCGATTCCGCGCCGGTGTATCTGTCCAAACCGGGTTATCGGGAAAAACTCAAACCCAGCAAGCGGCGCAACTGGATTTCTCCGCACATCGTGCTGTCGACGCGGCCTGTGTTGCAGTTCCGTAAAGAGGCTGCGTGGGAACCGTTGTTCGAGCAGGACATCAAGGACGAGATGTCGGCGCGGTTGCTGCGGCTGGGCGCGGGCATGTCGGCAATGGGGCCGGAGCCGACCGCTGGCGGCGGCTATTACGTCTTCGTCGCCAACGGCAGCATGGCGGCGAACGGCCAAACGTTGCCAACATGGTCGATGGTTTTTGTTGAACCCGGCGAGATGGCGCTCGAAATCAAGGCGGGCCGCGTCGGGCTGGAGGCGCTGGTGATGCAGTTTCCCAAGGATGATGATTAGCCGTCAGGGTATCGCAAAGATCAAGGTTTTCAGCATTCGCTATTTTAAAATACTCAATAAAAACAAATAGTTACGTAATGTCAGCATTGCGCCGATTCGACCACTGCCTGTCAGCTTTTTCCGCCCGATGACCACACCCACGCCAGCACTGGATCACAGCGTCATCGCCGCCTTATCGGCGCTGACGACGGCAACCATCAGCACGATTCTGTTCAAAAACGGATTGCACAACACATGGATGCGCGGCCCCAAGCCGTTGCGAGCGGGTCAGGATCGCCGTGTCGGACGTGCGTTCACCCTGCGTTTTATTCCCGCGCGCGACGATCTGTCAACGGCAGCGGCGTGGTCTTCGCCGCGCTCGACGCGTATCGCGGTCGAGGCCATGCCCGAGGGCAGCGTTGTCGTTGCTGATGCAATGGGTATCACCGACGCCGGCATCTTCGGCGACATTTTGTGCGAACGCATGGTGCGGCGTGGTGCCGCGGCGCTGATAACCGACGGCGTGGTGCGCGATGCTGCGGGGGTTAATGCGACGGGATTGCCGGTATGGTGCCAGGGCACTGCATCGCCCGCCGCCGTGGTGAGCATGACATTCGCCAACTGGCAGGAGCCCATCGGCTGCGGCGGGGTCGCGGTGTTTCCGGGCGACATTGTGGTTGCGGATGACGATGGAGCGATCTTGATTCCAGATGCGTTTCTGCCGGCGTTACTTGCTGCCGGCCCGGAACAGGAGCGTCTGGAGGCGTGGATACTGAATGAAGTCAGAAACGGCGCGGCGCTGCCGGGACTGTATCCGCCCAACGCCGAGGCCATGGCACGTTATGCGGCGGCGTTGTCCGCGAAGAAGGTTGCTGAATAGTTGCCACGATGGGCAGCGCCATCAAGCGTTTAAGGGTTGAATCGTTGCGCCCAACAGGTTGTGCCAAACAGCAACGCTATTTTTAGCGCTCGCCCGGCAGCGCAATACCCGCCTCTGCCGCCCGGTCTTGCGGGCGTTCGCTGGTGTAACCCGCGTTGGTGGTGTAGATGACGACCATGCGGCTGTCACTGGCAGCCGCGATGCCGTGCGGCAGGCCGGCGGGCAGGCTGATTACCGTGCCCGGCACCAGTGGCGAATCGGGCCGGTCGGCGAAGGTAATCGCGCCGCGTCCTTCGACGCAGTAAATGACTTCATCATCGTGGGGATGTACATGAAACGGCGTGACTTGCCCTGGCTCGTAGCAGTTCATACGCGTGACAAAATCCTTCGACGCCATCAACGGCAGATTGACACGCGCCTCAGTCGAATATTTTTTCAGATCGTTGATGTTGAGCGTTTGCACGGTGCCCGTTGTAGCCATGCTGCGTTCCTTTCCTGTTAATTCGCTTTCACGCCGGCTGCCTTCACCACCGGCCCCCATTTGTCGAGCTCGGCGCGGATGAATCGGCCGAATTCCTCGGGGGTGCTGCCCGCCGTATCGATGCTGACTGTCTGCAGCCGGTCTTTGACTTCCTGCATCGCCAGCACGCGATTCGATTCGACATTGAGTTTGGTGATGATGTGTTTGGGCGTGCCGGCGGGCGCCAGCGTGCCGTACCACACCATGCCGTCGACTTTGGCCAGGCCCAATTCTTTCATGGTTGGCACGTCAGGAAATGCCGCCACGCGCGCGCCGCTGGTGGTGGCCAGGGCTTTGACGCGGCCCGATTTTATAAAAGGGGTATGCCCGGCTATGGCATCAAAAAAAATCGGCACTTCACCGGCGGCAAGCGCTGGTGCACCGCCGCCGCTACCCTTATAGGGGATGTGTTGGCTGGGCAGGCTGGTGATGATTTTGAACAACTCGCCGACCAGATGTGGCGCACTACCCGTGCCCGGCGAACCAAAGCTGATGCCGCCGGGCTTGGCCTTCGCCAGCGCGATCACCTCGCTCACCGATTTCACTGGCACCTGTGCGTTGGACATCATGAACACCGGCATGGTGCCGGAAAAAACCACCGGGGTGAAATCCTTGATGGGGTCGTAAGGTAGATTGGCGTACACATGCGGGCCGATGCCGTGCGTGGTAATGCCAGCGTGCAACAAGGTGTAGACGCTACCCTACGAACCTGAGTTCTACCAATTGCTACAGAAAGACCAAGATAACAATGCTGATCCAAGACAAAGTAGTATGGGACGCCCAAATAGAAAAAAATCTCGCGTTCCTGCAAACGCTGGGCGTGGATTGTGTGGCGCTGGAACTACCAGACAACCCACGTGCCAATGCTGCGATAGACTGCTCGACGCCCGCCGCCGCACAGGCTTTCTTCACCAAAGCCAAGGCTAAAGTTGCTGCGCATGGCATGGCGTTGCGCACGGTGCTCGCTACCAGCGGCTTTGATGAAGTCAAACGCGGCCTGCCGGGTCGCGATGAAAAAATTGCCTGGCTGCAAAATGCCGTGCAGGCAATGGGCGCGACAGGCATTCCGATCCTTGCTTACAACTTCAAGCTGCTCAATTCCAAGTTGTTGCGCTCAGCACCCACGCAAGGGCGCGGCACATCGACGTATATTTCGTTCGACTACGCCGAGTATCTGAAAAAACCCGCGTCGCCGGTCACGCCAGCGGTGAGCGAGGCGCAGGTGCGGGATAACCTGACGTACTTTCTGCAAGCGTTACTACCCGCGTGCGAAACAGCCGGCGTGCGCATGGCGTTGCATCCCGACGATCCGCCGGTGCCGCACGGCACGCCGCCGCTGGCGGGCGCAGCGCATGTGGTGTCAAGCCTTGATGACTATCAACGCATTTTCAATCTCGTGCCCTCGCCCGCGAACGGCATGCTGTTTTGCCAGGGCTGCGTCACTGAGATGCAGGGCGTCGATGTCTACGACGCGATCCGCAAAATGGGTTCCATCGACAAAATCGTCATGGTGCATTTCAGAAATGTACGCGGCGAGTTTCCGCACTTTCAGGAAACCTTCGTCGATAACGGCGACGTGGACATGTTCCGCGCCATGCAAGCCTATCGCGACGCGGGTTTCAAAGGCCCGTTTTCGCTCGACCACTCGCCGATGTTTCCAGGCGCGGAAGTGGCCAATCAGGCGTTTGTGATTGGTTATCTGCGGGCGCTAATACAGGCGGTGTATCGCTGATACCAATAAAAATAACTATTCAGGTTCGATAGAAAACCCTTTTTGCCACAGAGGACACAGAGGTCACAGAGACCTCCGCCATTGAATTTCTCTGTGACCTCTGTGCCCTCTGTGGCAGATGACTTTGAACTGGTTTTCGCCTATGTCATCAAGTTTTCATTGGAACCTGAATAGATGCAATAAATATCAATAAAAACAAGTGCTTACAGTCAATTAACTTTGTAGCGCGCAATCATCTCCGCATCCGGATCGCGCCCCAGTCCCGGCCCGGCGGGCACCGTAATACGGCCATCGTTCACCGCGATCGCATCCCCCATCGGGCTGGCACCGAGTTCGATAAACGAATACTCCACCATGGTCTCGCGCTCAAATGTCGCGGCCATATGGATGCTGGCCAGCAAACCGGGGCCGAAGTACGGCGAGTGCGGCACCAGTGTCACGCCGTGCTCCAGCGCGAGTGTGTAGATGCGCATCATTTCGCTGATGCCGCCGATCTTGGTGACGCTGGGCTGCGCATAATCCACCGCGCCCGCTTCAAACATCGCACGAAAATCCGTCGGACTCATGGCGTTTTCACCGGCGGAAACTGCGATGCCACCCTCGCGCCGCACTCTGGCGAGCGCCTTGAAATCTTCCGGTGGAAACACCGGTTCTTCCAGCCACAACAAATTGTACGGCTTGACCTGACGCGCAACCGCCAGCGCTTCGTCCACTGTCCACGGGCAGTTGGTGTCCATCATGATCTGGATATCAGGGCCGACCGCCTCGCGCGCAGCCTTGACTTCCGTTACCGTAATTTCATGCAGCTTGATCGCCTTGAAGCCGCGCGCGACGGCGGCCTTGGCGTTCTTTGTCACCAACCCCGCATCGCCATAGCGCACCAGGCTCGCGTAAGTCGGCACGCTCGCGCGCCGCGCGCCGCCGAGCAGCGCAGAAACCGACTTGCACGCCTTCTTGCCCGCGATATCCCACAGCGCGATATCCAACCCCGATAGCGCATACACCACCGGCCCGGTGCGGCCAACGATGTGCAACTTGCGTTGCAAATCATCCATCAGCGCGGCGATGTCGTCTTCGTTGCGGCCGATGGCCATCGGTGCCACCAGTTTCTCCAGCGCGACGCGGGTAGCGGGCCACACCGCGTAGCCGAACGCGTCGCCCCAGCCGACAACGCCGTCTTCGGTCTCCACGCGCGTGAGCAGCATGGCCATCTGCCGTGGCCGCCCGGCGAACTGCGATTTGGGGCCGCCGACTTCAAACGGCAGATCGAGGGCGATGGAGGTGATGGAGCGTATGGTCATTGAGGTATTTTAAATTCAAAATCGAAGATCTTCACCGCAGAGGCGCGGAGGCGCAGAGGTAACGC
>CAMBGJ010000170.1 GCA_945865805.1 Bordetella parapertussis | reverse complement strand
CAGGCAACCCGGCCTTTTCTTGAAACGCCTTGATCGCTGCTTGAGTGCGTGAGCCGATCAGCCCATCGGTCGCGCCCACGTCAAACCCACGCTCATTGAGCAGCTGCTGTACTTCGCGGCGCTCGGCGCGCGATAGCCCGCGGTCGTCGGTGGGCCATGCGGTGGCGAAGGGTGCGCCGCCGCGCAGCCGATCCGCCAGATGCGCGATGGCGAGCGCGTACGATTCGGCGTGGTTGTAGGCGTAGATCGCGTCAAAATTTTTGAACACCAGAAACGCCGGGCCTTTGGGGCCAGCGGGCAACATGAGGCCCGCGTCACCCGTGCCCGTGAGCGCACCGCCCGTGAGCCGAGTGATACCGGCTGACGACCAGTGTGTCAGCGCACGTTTGCGCGTGCGGCCGGATTCGCCTGCGTAGCCCGCAGGCAATTTCACTTCGTAGCCCCACGTTGCGCCGCTGATCCAGCCGCTGCGGCGCAGATAGTTGGCGGTGGAACCCAGCGCATCGGGCACGGACTCGACAATGTCGCGCCGACCGTCGCCGTCAAAATCCACCGCGAGGCTGTGAAAAGTCGACGGCATGAACTGCGTATGGCCGAACGCGCCTGCCCATGAGCCGACCAGCGCCTCGGGCCGAATATCACCGCGCTGGATAATTTGCAGCGTGGAAAAAAGCTCGCCGCGAAAATAGTTGGCGCGTGTGGCGCCGCAGGCGAGCGTCGCCAGCGAGCGCACAAGTGGACGCGAGCCCATCGTCTTGCCGTAATCTGACTCGACGCCCCACACGGCGGTGATGGTATAGCGATCCACGCCGAATTTTTGCTCGGCCTGCGTGAGTATGGTGTCCCACTGCTTTAACCGTGCCGCGCCATCGGCGATGCGCTCATCGTCCACCAGCGCCGCGAGGTAATCCCAGATCGGCGTAAGAAATTCAGGCTGGTTGTTGAGCAGCTCGCTGATCGTGGCGTCGAATTCAACATTGGCCATGGCGCGGTCAAACGTTGCTGCGGTGATGCCCGCGCCTTGCGCCTGAGCGCGCAGGCGTGCAACGCAGCCGGGGAAGTCGGTCTGTGCCTGGGCTGAAGCGATCGCCCCCAGCACGACAGTTAACACAGCAAGCAGATGGCGCATCACGAGTCGTTCCCAGTCATGTTTTACTAACGTCCAAGTTTGGCACCACCCAAGGTAGCAGAGTCGATTTGATTTTAAGTTCATCGCTTCACTGCGTAAATCTGTGATGCCGTGTGTGCATTGAGACGGTGCGCTTGCTGTGTTCGCATACGCCCATGTGGCTTCGGCGCATACCCACGAGGGGTTATGTAAGTAATTGTTTTTATTGAGTTTTATATCATCGATCCCATCGTCTCAAACACGCCCTGGCTTATCGGAAGTTGGCGTTAGTCCGTGAGTAGGCGAGTGGCTAAAAAGAATTCGATAATCGTTGGTCGATATCGGCGTACTAAAGGAGGAGGAAAAGGCGGGACGCGAAAAACGGTTCATTCATCCCAAGTAGCTGCAGTTGCCTAGCGGCGAGGATCACGAATTCGCTTCCTACAAATATCATCCCAGCGGCAATGGCCGCAGAAAAAACTGAAATGCTGGTGCCCGATAAAGCCGAAGATATGCTACAAACCTCTCATTGCGCTGCACTTTGAAAGATCGAATCCATGTCCAATCTCCCTCTCTCAGGCCTTACCGTAGTCACCCTGGAACAAGCCGTCGCCGCGCCGATCTGCTCGCGTCAACTCGCGGAGCAGGGCGCGCGCGTGATCAAAATCGAACGGCCCGAAGTCGGCGATTTCGCCCGTGGTTACGATCAGAAAGTGCTGGGCCAGTCGGGGTATTTCCTGTGGCTTAACCGCAATAAGGAAAGCCTCACACTGGATGTCAAAAAAGATGCAGCAAAACAAATACTGACGAAACTCATCTCTAACGCGGATGTGTTTATCCAGAATCTTGCGCCGGGCGCGGCCAAGCGCCTCGGTCTGGGCGCCGATGAACTGATGGCGAAGCATCCGCGGCTGATCGTTTGCGATATTTCCGGTTACGGCGACAGCGGCCCGTATGCCAAAAAGAAGGCCTACGACTTGTTGGTGCAGAGCGAATCGGGTGTGTTGGCGATCACCGGCACGCGCGAGTCGCCGGCGAAGGTGGGTGTGTCGATGACCGACATCGGTACCGGCATGTACGCGTATTCGGGCATCCTCGGTGCCTTGTATCACCGCGAGCGCACCGGCAAGGGGGCGCGTATCGAGGTCACCATGTTCGAGGCGATGGTGGAGTGGATGAATCAACCGCTGATGTGGGAGCATTTCGGTGGCACGCCCATGCAGCGCGCGGGCACCGATCACGCGATTATCGTGCCGTATGGCCGCTTTACTGCAGGCGACGGCAAGGACGTGATGTTCGGTATCCAGAACGAGCGCGAGTGGGCGTCGTTTTGCGCCAAGGTGCTGGAGCAGCCTGAACTCGCCACCGATCCGCTTTACAACAATAACAGCAAGCGCCTGGCCGCGCGCGAAGCATTGATCGCGTTGATCAATCAGAGCTTCTCGACACTGACGGCGGAGCAGGTAGTGGCGCGGCTGGATGCAGCCGATATCGCCAATGCGCGGCTCAACACACCGATGGAAGTGTGGGACCATCCGCAGCTTAAGGCGCGCAAGCGCTGGCGCGAAGTGGCTACGCCTGCCGGACGCGTCGCGGCATTGTTGCCGCCGGTGACCACATCAGGGTATGAAGTGCGTATGGATGCGGTGCCCGCAGTGGGCGAGCATACCGACAAGGTGCTGCGCGATATCGGCTATACGGCATCGGCGATTGCGGATTTGCGCGCCAAAGGCGTCGTGTAGAAGGCAATTATTTCCGGGAGGACTTCATGGACAACACCACGCGGACACTGGCCACATACGTTACGCAACTGAACTATGGCGCGTTGTCGGCCAACGCCATTCACCAAACCAAACGGCGTCTGGTTGACGCCATCGCTTGTGCCATTGGCGGCTACGCCAGCCCGCCGGCGGACATTGCGCGCGGCGTCGCGGCCAACGCCAGCGGCACGCCGGCGGCGCGGATATTTAATACTGGCAAGACCACGTCGATGGAAATGGCGGCGTTCACCAACGCGGTGATGGTGCGCTACCTCGACTTTAACGACACCTTCATCTCTAAAGGCTCCGGCCACCCGAGCGACATGATTCCCGCGATACTGGCGGTGGCTGATGCGCATCGGCTGAGTGGTAAGGATGTCATGGTGGCAACCGCGATTGCCTACGAGGTGTATACCGCGCTGGCCGATCAGGTGGGCCTGCGCGACAAGGGCTGGGATCAGGGCTTTTTCGTGGTGATCAGCGCGGCGGCGGGTGTCGCCAAGCTGTTGAGACTTTCGCTGCAACAAACCGCAGACGCGATTGCCATTGCCGCCACCGCCAACGTGCCCACACGTCAGACGCGCGCAGGTGAATTGTCGATGTGGAAAGGCGTGGCGACGGCGGCGGCGGCGCGTTCGGCTGTGCAGACGGCCATCCTGGCGCAGGCAGGCATGACCGGCCCCACGGCAGCGTTCGAGGGCAAGGACGGCGTGTGGGATAAGGTGACCGGGAAGTTCCAGCTTGGCGAACTCGGTGGAATGAACGCTAGTGAGGGCCGGTCGTTCGGTATCGAGCGCACCAATCTGAAATTTTTTCCGTCGGAATATCACTCGCAGGCGCCGATGTGGATAGCGCTGGAACTGCGCAAGAAGGTGGCGGTGGCCGATATCGAAGCGGTCAACGTTGAGACCTACTTCACTGCATGGAGCGAAATCGGCAGTGAGCCGGAGAAATGGCGTCCCAAAACCCGCGAGACCGCAGATCACAGCCTGCCGTATTTGCTGTCGCTGGGCTTCATCGACGGCGGCGTCACGCTGCAAAGCTTTACCCCGGAGCGCATCGCCGATCCGGCGCTGCACGCATTGATGGCCCGCATCAAGATCAGCGAAAACAAGGCGTTCACGGCAGCGTTTCCTGAAACCCTGTCGACCCGCATCGAGGTGGTTACGCGCAGCGGGCAGCGCATAATCGAAGTGGCAGAGTACCCCAAGGGCCACGCCAAGAATCCGATGAGCGACGAAGATGTCAACAACAAGTTCGCCATGGTGTGCGAGGGTGTGATGTCGGCCACGCAGCGCGACACCTTGCGCGAGGCGTTGTGGAACATCGATCAGGCGGCGAATCTCGACCGCGTGTTTGAGCTGTTGGTGCCGGGTAAGTGAGTACCGCCACCACGCGTGCGCGGCTAGGCGTCATCGTGCCGAGCGTGAACACCGTGGTGGAGCCGTGGTTCAGCCATGTTTGCCCGCCGGGCGTGACGGTGCACGCGGCGCGCATGTTCCTCGACGCCAATCTCACGCGCGAAGCGCTGGTGCGCATGGATCGCGAAGAGGGCATGCAGGGCGTGAAGCAAATCATGAGTTGCAAGCCAGCGAGCGTGGCGTACTGCTGCACGGCTTCCAGCATCGTGCAGGGACTGGAGTACGACGGGCGCCTGAACCATGAACTGCAGCATGCTGCGGGCGTGCCGACGTTTACCGCCACTAGCGCGATTATCGATGCGCTGCATGTGGTGGGGGCGAAGCGGCTCTCAATATGTTCGCCCTATACCAAGGCCATCGACGATGCCGAGCACGTGTTCTTTTCCGCCGCAGGGTTTGAGATTCTGGGTTCTGCGCATCTGGGTATCACCGATGCGTTTGCGCTGGCCGATCCCACGCCCGAAGCTATTTACGCGCTATGGAAAAAATCGTGGCATGCGAGCGCAGACGCGTCGTTGATTACCTGCCTGAATATGAATTCGCAGGATGTGGTGGAACGGATTGAGGCTGAAAGCGGCAAGCCGGTGATCACGTCAACGCAGGCTACTTTGTGGAAGTTGCTGCGGGTGGCGGGGGTTGCCGATCGAATCAAGGGGTATGGGCAGCTGCTGGCAGAGCATTAGAATGTGGGTTGAAGGCATTTGAGCGCGCGTCGCGGGTGTCTCCCAAGCTTACAAAAATCTCCCTGTCGTTCCCGCCTGCGCGGGAATGACAGGGATGGTCTGACGTGCTTTGCAAACAAAGACTGTCAGGGAAAAATGCAATAAAAACATTTACTTACGAGATATTGAAAGCAGGCAATGAACGACACCTACGAAACCCCGCCGTCACCGTACTGGATGCTGCAATTCATCGTCAAACACGGCGACTGGATCGCCATTGCTTGTGGTGCATTGCCACTGCTGGCCAGCGTGCTGTGTGTCGTCATGTGCGCGATAACTCCGTGGGCCATCGCAGCAGGCGTGGCGGGGTCGGCGTTTTTGTTTTTGCTGATGCGCGCGTTTGTTGAACTGGTGCGGGTGATCGTCGATATGCTGTTGCCGAAGTAACGCCAAGGTCAAACCCGTTTACCGCAGAACACACGGAATACACGGAATCGTCCTCTTGCGCTTTCAGCGCTTTCAGCATGTTCCGTGTGTTCCGCGGTTAAATGGGGGTTTGTGCCGCATTTTTTCCCGCAATACGCCCAGACACAAACGCCCATCCCAGATGATGGCCGTGGCCTTCCAGCAGCATGCCGCTTTGGCCGTTGGCACCGGCGGCATACAGGCCGGGAATGATTTGATCGTTCTTACCGATAACTTCCAGATTCAGCGTGACCTTGAGGCCGCCGTTGGTGAAGATGATGTAGGCCTTGGCGGGGCCGAGCGCGTAGAACGGGGGTTTCACAATGGCGGGGCGCTGGCCGCGCGCTGGTGAATCTGCGTGGCTGGTTCTGGCATTGTAATCCGCCAGGGATTTTTCAAACGCGGCGCGGGGCAACTTCATGCTGACCGCGAGTTCGCCGGGCGTGTTTGCACAATGAAAAATATCCTGCCGTGTGCGGCGGTAGTCTTCGAGGTAGGCATAGCCGACCGAAGGCGCGGTGGAGACAAAATGCGGCCACTGCTGATATTTGTCGGCCACCGTGCTGTCGAAAATCATCCAGGCCAGACCATCGGGGCGCAGCGCAGCGTTGCGCGCAGGCTGGTCGCGTTCATCGCCAAAGCGCACACCGTCTTTATCGACGAGTATCGCCCCATGTTCGTAGAGACTTTTCTCGGGCGCCAGCGCCGTGGTGAGGTAGTTCATCAGCACGGGGCGCAAGATGCGCTTGGGAAGGTGATCAAAGCCCCAGTGCAGCAGCTTGGTGATGGCAGGCAGGGGTGGCAAAGACTGTTCAAAGGTGGTGTGCATCGGCGGCACAAAGCGCAGGATCGGGCCGCGGATGTAATCGCCGTTGATTACCGTGCCGCCGTTTTCGAGGCCCATGCGGATGCCGTCGCCGGTGTTGGTGATGTTGACGGCGTCTACGTTGGCGATGAGTTCGGACGAATAACGCGCCTTCAGTTCGCGTCCACCGCTGTAGTCGCCGGCGGCGAGCACCACGCCCTTGCGGGCGATGTATTCGCGGGTGCTGCCATCCGGCTCGCGTGCTTCTACGCCTTGTGCTCGGCCGTTGTGCATGATGAGGCGTTGGGCTTCGGTGTTGAGACGAATGTCGACGCCTTGTTTGCGGCAGTGCCGACCGATCAACCACGGGAACGCGCGCGAATTCGGCAGCACGTTGTGCATGCGCGGCTGGCGGTGCGGCGGCTCCGGGAAGGGACCGATGAATTCCAGGCCGGTGGAGAGCAACCATTCAAACATAGCGGGCGAGTGGTCACACAGCACGCGGCCGAGCGCGAAGTTGTCGCGATGTTCGAGCTTTAGCGCGGCGGAAAAGAGCTTGAGGTCTTCGAGGTGATCTTGCGGGTTGTCTACTATGCCTGCGCGGCGTTGATGCGGGGTTTGCGTGGCAGTGACGGAACCAACCGACCATGCGGTCGAGCCGCCCAACTGCGGATTTTTTTCCAGCAGGATGACTTCGGCACCGGCAGCGCGTGCGGCGCTGGCTGCGGCGAGCGCTGCGCCGCCACCGCCGACTACGATGACGTCGACTTCGATGCGTGAACTGGTGGCCACAGTCTAGCCCCGTCGTTCCAGCGAAAGCTGGAACCCAGGTTGTTCAAGCATGCGAAGCATCTGAATTAAGGCCCTACGGGGTTATGACCTGGATTCTGGCTTTCGCCAGAATGACGGGTTTGGTGTGTTCAAGTTATCTGTGTTCATCTGTGGTTAAAAAGGGGTTCAGGCTTTATAAGGATACTCATTAAACCGCTCTTCCCAATCGCACACATTCTCTTTGGTGTAGTCCAACGCATACCAGCGCGGAAAACCGTGCAGGGTTTGTCCACCATCGATCATGATGCCTTCTCCATTGATGTATGAGGCGTCATCCGACAGCAAAAACGCCACCAGCTTGGCGACATCTTCCGGCTTGCCCCAGCGGCCGACGGGGGTTTCGCGAATCAGCATGCGTTGCATGCGCTCGTCGCGCAGCATGGGTGTGGTCATGCCGGTTTCGATCACACCGGGCAGGATAGCGTTGACGTTGATGCGGTAGTTGCCGAGTTCGGCGGCCATGTGCTTCATCAGCATTTCCACCGCAGCTTTGGAGGCGCAATAGGCACCGAGTTGATCGGCGATGACTTTCGATCCCGATGATGCTGTGAGAACAATCTTGCCGCCCTTGCCACGCGCAATCATGCGCTTGGCGACTTCCTGGCAGACGTAAAAAGTGCCATTCAAATTGACCTGGATGATGAAATCCCAATCCGCTTTTTTCATGTCCACCACCGGCACGAATTTGCCGGTGCCAGCGTTGGCGAACAGCAGGTCGATCTGACCGTAGTGTGCCGCGACTTCGGCCACCATGGCTTCGACGCTTTCGCCTTTGGCTTGATCGAATACGAAGGCTTTGGCTCCGGCGCCGGCAGCGTTACACAGCGCCACGGTTTCTTCGGCGATTTCCGCTTTGCGGTCAGCCACGGCAACCATCGCCCCGCGCGAGGCGAGTTCCACGCAGGTGCCCTGGCCCAAACCGCGGCCACCGCCGGTGACCAGCGCCACCTTACCTTTAAAGTCAGACATTTATTTCGCTCCGGCGACCGCTGTAACGGCCTTCGGCGCCATCCCCAGCGCTTCTCGATACTCGGCGGGCGTCATCAAATCACGACCGAGAAGCTCCGCGATCTGTTTCATTTGCAGGAAGTGATCAACATTGCGTTTGATGATGTCGTCGCGATGCGGGTAGGACCACAGCGTGTCTTCCATGCCCACGCGCACATGCAAACCGAGCAGCATGGCAAAGGTGGTGAGATAGGTGCTGGCACGCCCGGCGGCGCATACCAAAATAAAACAGTTGGGATCGATATCGCGGATGGTGCGCACCATACGCATCAGGCCATCGACCATCTGCTGCGGATTATGCATCGGGCTGCAGCCGGGTAGCGCCGGAAGAATCAGCCAGTAGTAGGGCGGCTTCACCAGTTTGCTGGCGACGAGAAAGCGCCGCGCATTGTCGATATCGCCGTCGTCGTAGACCGAGATGATGGGCTTGGCGCCGTGCTGTTGCGCGAGCTGCGCTTTTTTGATCACCACGTGCGGCGCTTTGAAGAACATGCTGTCACCGCAGCAGATGGCGGTGGTGTTGACTGGCAGCGCATCGAACAAGCCCATCTTCATGGTCGATTCCATGACCGCGCTTTCTTCGTCTGTTACGGCGACCAGACAGCCGTCAAACATCACGTCCGGGTATTTCTTTTTCAGCGGCGCGATCACGTCGTGAAAGCGTTGCGGGTCCAGCGCGTTAAAGCCGCCATCGTCGCGTACGTGGATGTGGATGCTGGGCGCGCCGGCCTGGATGCATTCCTCGGCCGAGTCGCGGATTTCTTGTACCGTGATCGGTTGGTTGGGGTTGCTGCGTTTGCTGAAAAACGCGCCGGTGATGGTGGCCGCGATCATCACTTTTTGCGGGATGTCCCACTTGGGCATCGGGTCAACATCCGCGAACGCGCTGGTGAAAGGGTCCAGCACTTCGGGCATGCCATAGGGCTTCCAGGTGGTTTTAAGACCCTGGCGGGCTACCCATTTATCGACTTGCTTCCATTTGATTTTGTCGTCGCTCATTTTGTTTCCTGATTCAATATTTGTACCCGTTCGCCCTGAGCCTGTCGAAGGGCAATATGATTTATGAGGGCTTCGACAGGCTCAGCCCGAACGGAGTGTAGTTACGTTCGCTTGGGAACCGCCCGCTCACTCTTGCCAATGTAATCACAATCCTCATCACGCACAATACGCAGCGGCTTGCCTTCTTCTATTTCTTCAATCACGTGCGCCATGATACCCGGCACCACGGCGATCAGCGCCACAGCCGCCATTTGCATCGGCCGAAAACCCATTTCACTCATGATCGCGCCCAGCATGCCATCGACGTTGATGCACAGCCCCTGACGATTGGTGACGCGCACAAATTCAGCGTGGATGGTCTCGAACATTCTAATCTTGTCGCCGACGAATCCGTTGTCGCTGGCCACCTTGCGCAGGCGAATCGCGCGAAAGTCGTCACCCTTGTGCGTCGGGTGGCCCAGGCCGGGAATGCGCTTTTTCTTGGCACGGATGTCGGCCACCACACGCTGGGCGGTTTCGGCCATCGTGATGTTTTCGCTTTTCATCAGCTTCAGCGCGTTGTCGAGAAACTCGGCGCTATGTTGTGGCGAGATCGTATTCGAACCTGCGGTGAGCAAACCAGCGGCGGTGCCGGGCACCAGTTGCGGATTGCCCGACGCGGCGTAACGCGCAGCCAACACGCTGGCAGCCACGAAGCCGTGATCCAGCAGGCTGTTCAGCATGGCATCCATCATTTTGCTTTCCTGCGGCGTGGGCAGTTCGCCACGGATGGTGAGGAACACGCCATCGGCATAGGTGTAATGGCCGATTAAATCTTCGTGCGAGTAGCCGTGAATGATGACTTTGCCGTCCATCACGCGGCTGATTTTGGTTGCCCATTCGTGAGCCATATAAAACTCCTAACTAATTGATTTTATTAAATTATTTTCTAAGGACGCCCTGGGCGTCAATGCGCGTGCGCAACACATGCAGTTGCTCGGCGGTGGGTGGTTCGGTGGTGGGTACGGTCGCTGGCATCACTAGGTCAAAGCCCGTGTTCTTCTTCACATCATCCACGCTCACGCCAGGATGCAGCGATTTCAATCGCATGCGTTTGCTGCCATCTTCAAAATCCATCACGCACAACGGCGTCACCACATAACGCGGGCCGCCGCCAGGTAGGCCCAGCTTGGTGCGCGCATCATCGCCGCCGCTGCCCCAGCCCAGCGCAGAGATGAAATCACACTTGGGCACGAAGATGCGCGGATCGTGCGAGTTCACTACAAGGTGAAAGCGGCTGTTCATCACCGTGGCGTTGCACACACCGATGGCGCCAGGCCCGCGAAACTTCAGCGCTTTGTAGTCCTTGCCGATGCCGATCAAGTTGCTGTTGCCGCATTGATCGATCTGCAACGCGCCGGCAAAGAACACGCCGCGCTTGCGGAATTTCATGTTCTCGACCAGATCATTGTGCAGGTAATAAGCCTCGGCCCAGCGCGTGGCGCGATGGTCGGTGATCAACTCGAACTCCTCGATCACCGGCTCGTTCAGGACATTGGCCTTGGTCATGGCGACCATCACCGTCATGTTGGCGCCCCACATCAGGTGCGCGAGCAGCACGCCCGCGCGTGGCACGGGTAGGTTCGCGCCGACCTCCACCCACTCGCCATCGACTAAGTCGCGTGCGAGCACTGTCGCCATGATTTCTTTGGTTGTGGCTTCAGCAGCCATGGTTGTCTCCAAATTCAAATGCTTCACCGCAGAGGCGCGGAGGCGCAGAGGTTGCGCAGAGAAAATCAGGTACGTTGTCGATTTTCTCTGCGGGTGTTCTCTGCGCCTCCGCGTCTCTGCTGTGAGTGTTGTTTTTAATATTCATTTAGGGCCAGTAGTTGCCGGATGCCGACACGTTCCAGATACTCGGCGTGATCCTTCGGTCCGGTGACGAATTCATCCAGGTACGCTTGCAGCGGCGCGAAGTCATCGGACTTGGCCCAGGCGGTAGCGGCCTGCACGT
>CAMBGJ010000169.1 GCA_945865805.1 Bordetella parapertussis | reverse complement strand
ACAAGGCACTGCGCGAAGTGCTGGGCGCGCATGTGCAGCAAAAGGGTTCGCTGGTGGATGCCGGGAAAACGCGCTTTGACTTTTCGCACAACGAGCCGATGAGCGACGAACAAATCCGCAAAGTTGAAGCGATGGTCAATGCCGAAGTGCTCGGGAATGCCGCCACTGCCGCACGCGTGATGAAATTCGATGACGCCGTGAAGGCAGGCGCGATGGCGCTGTTCGGCGAAAAATACGGCGACGAAGTGCGCATGCTCGACATCGGCAGTTCGCGCGAGTTGTGCGGCGGCACGCACGTGGCGCGCACCGGCGACATCGGATTTTTCAAGGTGGTGGGTGAAACGGGCATTGCGGCCGGCGTGCGGCGCATCGAAGCCACCACCGGTGAAGGCGCGCTCGCCTGGGTGCAGCAGCAAGAAGATATGCTGGATAACGCAGCTGCCGCGTTAAAGTCCGGCCCACACGAAGTGGCGCAAAAAATCACCCAAATGCTCGGCAACGTACGCGATCTGGAAAAAGAACTCGCGCGGCTGAAATCCAAACTCGCCTCATCCCAGGGCGACGATCTCGCGGGCAGCGCGGTGGAAGTCAAAGGCATCAAAGTCCTCGCCGCTGCCATGGATGGCGCCGACAGCAAAGGCCTGCGCGAGGCAATGGATAAACTAAAAGACAAACTCAAGTCCGCCGCCATCGTGCTGGCGGCAGTCGAAGGCGGCAAAGTCACGCTGATCGCGGGCGTGACCGCTGATCTCACGAGCAAACTCAAGGCCGGCGAATTGGTCAATCACGTCGCCCTGCAAGTCGGCGGCAAAGGCGGTGGCAGGCCCGACATGGCGCAGGCGGGTGGTACTGATCCTTCAAAATTGCCGCAGGCGTTGGCGTCAGTGCAAGCGTGGGTTTCAGAAAAAGTCAAATAAAACAAATACTTAAGTAATCTGTATTTGATCGCAAGTGAGACGCAATGGCGCTAACCGGCAAAGGCGCAATCACCATCTGGCAAGATGCGCCGCCCCACGCACGCGACGATTTTTTTGCCTGGCACAACGGCGAGCACATGGCCGAGCGCGTCGGCATCGCGGGTTTTATGCGAGGCCGGCGTTTTGCGGCGATCGACGGCGCGCCGGAATTTTTCACGCTGTATGAAACCACCGATCCCTCGGTGCATACCAGCGCGGCGTATCTTGATCGGCTGAACAATCCCACGCCGCTCACCCGCCGCGTCGCGCCCCACATGGTCAATAACATTCGTTCGCTGTGCCGTGTCGCCTACACTGCGGGCGAGGCGGACGGCGGCTTGCTGGCCACCCTGCGTTACGATGTCGCGCCCGGCGCGGCGCAGGCGCACCTAGCACTACTCGTGGAATCGGTGTTCCCGCAACTTCAGCAACAGCCTGGCATCGAGGCCGTGCATCTGTGCCGCGCGGACGAGGCCGTCAGCAGCGTCCAGACCGAGGAGAAAAAATCGCGCCCGCAGCAGGCGCTGGTGCCGGGATGGGTGGTGCTGGTGGAGGGGGTTGCGGAACGCGCCCTGCTGGTGTCGGCATGCGATACGCAGCTATCGGATCAAACGCTGGCGGGCGCGGGCGCTACCGCCATTGCTCGCGGCCTGTATCAATTGCAATATAGCCGCAGTGCGACTGCATCGTCGGTGCGGTAACCAAACCATAAAACAACGGGAGGCAGTATGTCAGCAACTCGATGGGGCTTCTACGTGGCGGCGGTGTTGCTGCCCATGCTGACGCAGGCAGCCGACACGGATTATCCGAACAAGGCGATTCGCCTGATAGTGCCGTTCCCGGCGGGCAGCGGGCCGGACGCCAACGCGCGCGTGTTGGTCGGTGGCCTGGCGCGGCCGCTGGGACAACAACTTCTGATCGACAACCGTCCTGGTGCGAGCGGGATACTCGGTACGCAGCTCGCGGCGAAATCCGCGCCCGATGGCTACACGTTGTTGCTCGGCACGGCGTCGGTGTTTGCCGCAGTGCCCACGTTGTACGAAAAGCTGCCGTTCGATTTGGATCGTGATTTCATCCCGGTAAGTATGATCGAGTTGTTGCCGTGCGCGTTGGTGGTCAACGCCGCACTGGCTGCGAAAAACGTCAAAGAGTTGATCGCGCTGGCCAAGGCCAAGCCGGGTGAATTGACCTTCGGCTCCGCAGGTAACGGCGGCTTCCACCATTTATCGGCCGAGCTGTTCAAAACGCTGACCGGCGTCAACATGCGCCATATTCCCTATGGCGCGGGCGGGCCTTACAGCGATCTGGTGAGCGGCCAGGTGCCGTTGATGTTCGATACTTTTTCGCCGTTTTTGCCCAACATCAAGGCGGGTAAATTGCGCGCTCTGGCGGTCAGCGGCAAGGAACGCCGCCCGCAGGTGCCGCAGGTGCCGACCTTCATCGAAGCCGGCGTGCCGGGGTTCGACTCAGCGGCCTGGTACGGCCCGGTCGCACCCACCGGCACGCCGCGCGCGATGATCACGCGATTACAAGCAGCGATTGCCGAAACGCTGAAATCAACGGAAGTTACCGAGCGCCTCACCAACGTCAGTGCGGGTTACATCGTCGGCAGCACGTCCGAGGAATACGCGGCGTTTATTCAGAGCGAGCGCGCGAAGTGGGCCAAGGTGATCCGGCAGACAGGGGTGAAGCTGGCGCTATAGCGTCAGCTGCGGAAAGCAGGCTGCTGGTGGTCTACCGGGCGGCATTGCTCATGCGGCAATGTTTTTCAGTGCGGTGCATACACCGGGGCAGCGCAGCCCTTTAATCCATAAGTATTTGTTTTATTGGGTTTTTTCTATCTCTTGGCAATCGGCCGGCACCTGCCAGCAGCCATGTGGAACGACCAGAATTTTCGTGACTTAAATTACGACCAGTCCATTTGGACTATGTCGCGTTACGAAAAATTGCGCTACTGTCTTATTTGACGCGCTTGCGTCGGCTGGTTTTCACTGAAACGATCAAGGAGGCATCCCATGAACAAGGCAAAAAAAATCTCCCGATTCTCCAAATTGCTGGGCAGTACAGTGCTGGTGGTGTCTGCTTCATTTGCGTCCGCTGAAATTCTCAATTTTGACGATCTTCCGGCCTTTGAGCCTGTGCCGTCCGGTTATCACGGACTCAGTTTCAGTAGTGGAATGCACAACTGGCACGTCAGAAGCGACACTGCAAACGCGCATTCCGGCTCGAACTACATTGAATTCTCAACTTCAGGCGCTTCCGCGCTTTCCCTATTTCACGGCAGTGGCTTTACCTTCGATGGTTTGTGGGTGCGCGGGCCAGCCAGTCCGTTCAACCAATCGTTTCAGATTACGGCTTACGTCGACAACTTTTTTCTCGCCAGACAAGATTACTCCGCCACCAGCGAGTATCAATTTTTCGCGTTTTCGATTCCCGGCAACAGTCGCCCTAACTTGGTGACAATCTCCGCAGTCAGTGGCGGTCTTTTGTTCATTGACGATGTGTGCGTGAACGGGGGATGCAACACAACGGTCACGGCGGTACCGGAGCCTTCCAGCTATGCCTTGATGATTGCCGGCATCGGCCTGTTGGGTTTTGCACGCAGCCGCCGCTCACGTAAAGCGGTGCAAGGGCGTTTGGGGAAAATCAGCGGGTAACGTCTGCCGCGCTGGCGCTCAAGTTGCCGGCGCGTTGTCCATTGCCCGTGCCGCGCCGCCGCCACTTCAGCGTGAAAACGTGAGGTGGTGGTAACGAGGGTATTCCATATCTATTTGATTTTAATCATTATTTTTCTCACTCGCGATTTGTCCGCGGGTGCCGGCCAGGCGCCGATAACGATGCGCGCGTAGCGCTGAAACGAAAAATACGCCCATGCCCAATCGATCATCACAATGATACGGTTGCGAAAGCCGATCAAAAAATAAACGTGCGCGAATAGCCACACCAGCCACGCCGGCAGGCCCCACAACTTGACATTGCCGAGCAGCGCCACCGCCGATTTTCGGCCTATGGTAGCGAGCGAGCCGTAATCGGCATAGCGGAAACCGGCCGTGGGTCGGCCTGCGATGCGGGCAAAGATATTGTGTGCGGCACAGCGGCCCATTTGTTTGGCAGCGGGACTGACGCCCGGCACGGGCTTGCCGTCGCAGGAAATGGCGGCGAGGTCGCCAATCACCATCACCTCCGGGTGATCGGGCAGCGACAAATCGGCTTGCACCAGCACCCGCCCGGCGCGGTCCCGTTGCGCCCCCAGCGTTTTGCCGAGTGGTGATGCCGCCACGCCTGCCGCCCACATCACGGTGTGTGCGGCGATGCGTACATCGGAGCCGCCCTCCGATAGCGTGACGCCATACTCGCCAATGCCAGTGACGCGCGCGCTGGTGTGCACTTCGACGCCGAGTTTTTCGAGCTGCTCGCGCGCCTTGATCGAGAGTTGAGGCGGAAACACTGGCAGCACGCGTGCGCCGCCTTCCAGCAACAGCACGCGGGCGGCACGTGAATCAAAGCGGCGGAATTCACCGCGTAGCGTGTGACGCGCGATCTCTGCCAGCGTGCCAGCCAGCTCGACACCGGTCGCCCCCGCGCCGATCACCAGGAAGGTCAGCCAGGCGCGGCGCGCATCCGCATCACTTTCGCGCTCGGCGTGTTCAAACGCGAGCAGTATGCGGCGTCGTATGGCGAAGGCGTCTTCCAGCGTTTTCAATCCCGGTGCGTGTGCGGCCCAGGTGTCATTACCAAAGTAGCTGTGCGTGGCCCCGGCGGCGGCAACCAGATAATCGTAGGCGATTTCGCCAGCATCCTGCACACTGACCGTACGCCGTGCAGTATCGATGGCGGTGACTTCACCCATCAACACAGTCATGTTGTCCTGGCGGCGAAACATGTGGCGTATCGGCGCGGCAATCGACGGCGCGGAGAGTCCCGCAGTCGCCACCTGATACAACAAAGGCTGAAACAGGTGGTGGTTGCAGCGGTCAATCACCGTAACATCCACGTGTTTGCCCGCCAGCGCCTTGGCGGCTTCCAGTCCGCCGAAGCCGCAACCGATGATGACTATGCGTGGGCGGGCAGACGTATTCAAATAAGGTAGTGTAGCGCAAGTGCGATAATGCCGTTTACTCCCCTCAAGCATTCAGCGAAGCAACTCATGACCACTAACCCGCCGCAAGATTTGCTCCCCGGCCTCAACGCCACGGTTGAAATCGTAGTCGGTACGCGCGACACGGCCGCGCATGTGGGCAGCGGCAAGATTGGTGTGCTCGCCACGCCGATTCTGGTGACGTTGTTGGAATCCGCGGCCTTGCAGGCGGTCGAGCGCTTCATGCCGCCGGGGCAACAAACCGTGGGCACACGGTTGGATATTTCGCATACTGCGGCAACCCCCGTGGGCATGCGCGTGCGGGCGCATGCGGAACTGATCGCAGTGGAAGGTCGCAAGCTGACCTTTAAGTTGCACGCCGAAGATGAAGGCGAAACCATCGGCGGCGGTACGCACGAACGGTTGATGATCAGCGTGGATCGCTTTGATCAGCGCATGCAGAAAAAAATGTTGCTGCGAAAGTAGCTCGCATCAGACGGGGCCCGATGTGCATGGGCATCACTTGGGTCAAGCGTCTTGGTAGCGCTAGGGCGATGAAAATTTATTCAATAAAAACAAATAGTTACGATAAGTCGCCGCGTTGAGTTGCAGGGGACGCGCACAAATTGCCGCCGTCGCCCCCCCTTTTTTAGTGACGAATCACGCCGCCAAGGGCGCGCGGTGTGCAGGCGTGCGCCAGCCGCCGCCCCGAGCACGCCACAGCAAAAACACGACGATGCAGACGTTGAGCATGTTCCACGCCGTGCCATTCAGAAATGCCGCGCGGTACGAGCCGGTAATATCAAATATCGCGCCGCTCATCCAGCCGCCCAGCGCCATGCCGAGCAGGGTGCACATCAACACGGTGCCCACGCGCGCACCCGCCGCCGCAGGCGAGAAATACTCGCGGATGATCAACGCGTAACTTGGCACGATGCCGCCTTGAAACAGGCCGAACATGGCGGCCACGACATACAACGACGCCAGCCCATCGGTGAACAGAAACATCAGCAACGCCACGCCCTGCAGGATCGATCCGAGCAACAGGGTTTTCAGCCCGCCGACGTGATCGGAAATCCACCCCGACACCAGGCGGCTGACGATGCCCATGGCCAGCATCAACGAGAGCATCTCCGCGCCGCGCGCCGGGCCGAAGCCCAGATCACCGCAGTAAGCGACGATGTGCACCTGTGGCATCGACATGGCCAGGCAGCATGACACGCCCGCCACGCACAGCAACGCCATCAAGGTATTGGGCGACAGACCGAGCGGCCGAGTTTTGTCGATGGTGCCGGGGCTCACCACAGTTGATGCCGTGACGGGTGCGTCGTCGGGTTGCGCCGGCGTCGCGCGGCGCAGCATCAGCGCGAGCGGAATCATCGCGGCGAGACAAAACAGGCCCATGCCAAAATACGTCTCGCGCCAGCCCACGATAACAAAGTAATAGCTCAGCACCTGCGACCACACCGCGCCTGCCAGGTAATTGCCGCTCATGCAGATGGCCACAGCGATACCGCGATGGCGGCTGAACCACTTGGAGGTATCCGCCGCCAGTGGCGCAAACGTGGCCGCGCTGCCGAGAAACCCCATCAACAATCCCTGCGCGATGCTGAACTGCCACAACGAACCCGAGGCGCTGGCCGCGATGAAGCCGCCGCCCAGCCCCAGCGCGCCAATGAGCACCGGTATCATCACGCCAAAGCGGTCGGCCAGCCGCCCCATGAACACGCCGCCCAGCCCGAAGCCGATCATGGCCGCCGAATACGGCAGCGACGCATCGCCGCGCGCGATGCCGAACTCGGCTTGTATGAGTGGCAGCACAACGCTGACGGTGTAAACGCCAGAGCCGCCGATGGTCATCAATAGCAGCGAGACAAACAGGCGCGACCAGGCGTAGGGGGATTCGATGCCGCTATTGGCGGGTGGAATGTTCACGGTTTGAGTGCAGCTTGTTGGTTAGTTTGCCGCATGCGGACGCCGGTGGCGGCGCGCCCCGGCAAGCCAATGATTGCCGTTTTCGCGCAGGAAAAGCATGCCCGGCAATGCCGTACAAGGCGGGAGTGAAGTGGTGGAGTCTATCAAAGTATCATTTACCGGCTGCTCCTCACAATTCGCCCCACCGACGTGAAGTGCATTCCAAAGTGCTCGGCGATTTGCTGGTAGGAATACGCCCCGCTTGCGTGCGCGCGCACAATGGCAGCGTTGCGGTTTGCGGACGCCTTTTCAATCTGCTGCAGCGATGCGGCGGGTGCTCGGCGGTGTGCCGCAGGAATCTGAATATCGTTGCGTTGCGTAGGCGCCGCGTGCTTTTGCATACGTTTGACGAATTTCTCGTCGCCCAGAAATATCTGCGCCTTGAGTTGCATCCATGGCGACTCGGCCTTGACGCCTTCGGCGACGAATCGGGCGTAACGCAGGCGCGCGGTGGCGCGCCGCTGGGCGAATTGCGCCAGCAGGCTGTCAGCAGCCAGAAACGCCTGAGCTGGCGCGAGCCCCATGCAGGCCCGATAGCTGCTCCAAGGCCAATCCTGGGGCCGCTTCACCATCCCGGCGCGCACTGGATTCAACACTACATAGCGCGCCAGTGCCAGCAGATAAGCATCGTTGTCCACGAGTATGGCTTTGAAACGCCCTTGAAACAAATGCCCCGCGCGCCGGTGACGCCGGTTACTCGCCTGGGTGAACACGCCATTTAACTGGCGCATGCCCTTTGACAGGTTGGCATCCGGGGTCTGGATGAGCAAGTGGTAATGGTTGTCCATCAGGCACCAGGCATGGCAAAGCCAGTGAAATTGCTTGACCGTCTGCTCCAGCGTTTGCAGAAAGGTGCAGCGGTCCTCGTCATCCTCGAAGATGGCTTCGCGCCGGTCACCGCGCGAGGTGACGTGATACAGGGCGTTGGGGAATTCGATGCGTAGGGGACGTGACATGATGGAGGTAGGATAACATGAGAATGTCTACTTTGATAGACTTGACCCCTTTACGGTGCGGTTTCTTTGTGGTGACCCCTTTGCGGCCTGCTTTTGTTTTCTCCTGCTGGTAAATTTAACCCATTATGCCTAACCACGCTCGCCGCAGCCTGTTGCAGCACGTCTCTGTCTCGGGACTGTCGCTGCTCTTGTCGGCATGCAGCCGCACTGACGCACCACAAAGCACGCCGCCGAGCGCACCAGCAGCACATCCGTTGTTTGCGCCAGGCGCGCTGCGGCTGGACGTGCGGCATCGCTTTACCAGTAGCGCGGAAACTTTCACGCTCGAGCGGTTGAGCTTCGAGCCAACCTGGCCCGCACGGTTGACCCAACTTACCGGTGGCCCCGAATGGGGCGAATACCGCTTGTCGCTTTACGACGCGGCAGGTGTAGCGCTGGTATTTCGGCAAGGCTTTGAAACCGGCCTTGCGCCCGACGCGCGTGCAGCGACGACCGTGTTCAGCGTTCGGGTCCCGCTGCCGCAGCGCCCACTGCGCGCGATGATTGAAAAACGCAGGGGCGCCAACACCTTTGTTGCCTTGGCGACTATCGCGATCGATCCCGCAGTCGTCGATATCGACCGCTCGCCCATCGCGATCGCGACGCGTGTGGATAACATCCACATCAGTGGAGCCGCCGCAGCCAAAGTCGATATCGCGATCGTTGGCGATGGCTACCGCGAAGCGGAATACGCCAAGTTCGTCGATGATGCCAAGCGTGCCGCAGGCTATCTGTTCTCCGTCGAGCCGTTCAAATCGCGTCACAACGATTTCAATGCGCGCGCGGTGTTTGCAGCCAGTGCCGACAGTGGTGTCACCGACCCTTATCTGGGGCTGAAGAAAAACACGGTGTTTCGTTCGGCCTACTTCAGTGGCGGCTCGGAACGTGCGCTCGCCGACGGCGATCACTATGCTTTGCGCGAAGTGGCGTCCGCCGTGCCCTATGATTTTCTGCTGGTGCTGGCGAATGCGCAGCGTTACGGCGGCAGTGCCTACTTTGGCGGGCCGGCCGTGGTGGCGATAGACAGTGCGGCTGCACGTTACCTGGTGATTCATGAATTCGCGCATGTCATCGGCGGCCTCGCCGACGAGTATTACGTGCCTGCTGCAGGCGGGCCGTCGTACGGCGGCAATGTCGAGCCGTGGTATCCCAATGTGACGATCTCGCCCGAGAGCGGCAAGTGGCGCGAGCGCCTCAGCGAACCGCGGTCGCAACCTACGGTATGGAACAAAACAGCGTATGAGCAATACTTCGCGGACTACGTAAAACGCTACGAAGCGCTGCGCGCGAATGGCGTTGCAGAAAAGACCATCGAGCAATTCATGGAACAAGCCCGCGAGCGGCAAGCTGCATTGCTGGCGAAAAACACGCCGCCGCGCAAGGTGGGCTATTACGAAGGCGCAAACGGGTACGGCCAAGGGGTGTACCGCGCCGAGGCCGACTGCATCATGTTCTCGCTGCAAACGCAGCATTTTTGCGCGGCGTGCTCGGCTGCTATCGAGCGCATGATCGACGCTCACGTTAAGCCGTGACATATCATCAGAGTTTGATGGTATTGGATAATAAAAATATCAATAAAATCAAATACTTAAAAAATTCCCGCTCAGATAAACCCTGCACGACTCACTGCTGCGGTATGCCTGATGCCTGCCTGTTCCTGGGAAAATCCTGCGCGTAGTTCGGTGCATCAACAACCGCGCAAACCGCAGCCGCTTACGCGAAGGGTGGCGTTTTTATTTGACCAACCCCAAGTCGCCGAGAAAAATCCTGGTCGTCGCCTGTTCGCGTTCGAGATATTTCAACGTCTCCGAGCGCGGCATGAATTCGCCGATCCAGGCGTTGGCTTCGAGTTCTTTTTTCCATTCGGCCGAATCGGTAAAGCGTTTCAGCGCGTCTTCCCAGAAAGCTACTTGCGCCGCCGTCATCCCTTTAGGCCCGACCATCACGCGCCAATTCGAGACAATCGCATCGAAACCTTGCTCGCGCCACGTCGGCACATCAGCCAACACGCCCGGCAAGCGCTGCGGCGCGCCCACCGCGAGTATGCGCACCTGGCCGTTTTTCAGCAGCGAGGCGCCGAATGCCGCGCTGATCGGCACCACATCGACGTGCCCGCCGAGTAGCGCCGTGCTGGCCGCGCCGCCCGAGGGAAACACCACATTGCGCGTCAATTTAATGTCGACACCGGCGATGCGTAACGCCGTAGCCACACCCTGATGATTCGGCCCGCCGATACTGGTCGCCAGCCCCAAACTCAATGCAGCCGGATTAGCCTTGGCGCGCTCGATCAGATCGCGCCCGGTTTTCAGCGGCGAATCGGGGCGCACCGTCACACATACATATTCGCCGAACAAATGCGCCACCGGCGTCATCTCGCTGTAATGCGGCCCGCGCCCACTGACGTTATTGGTGATCAGCGCCTTGGAGGCCATCACCAGCCGATGCCCGTCGCCTGCAAAGTTGTTGAGATACGCGAACGCCACTGCACTGCCACCACCGGGTTTGTTGTTGATCGACAGCGGCACCGGGAACAAATCCTTGCGTTCCTGTAGCACGTTCAACATGATGCGAATCACGCGATCTGCGCCGCCGCCCGGCGCGTTGGTGGCAATGATTTCGACCGCTTTGTCGGGCTTCCATGCCTGAGCCTGAGCCTGCGCCGGGCGGGCTACTACCAGCGCTGCGGCGATCAACGCAATAAATCCTGCTGCTGCAATTCGACCAACGGCTGTGCCGACACAAGCGCTTTGCGGCATGGTGACTCCTCCTCGTTGTAGGTGTTTGTCGGCAAAATCTACGCTGATTCCGGTCAACGCGCCAGTCGCTATGGCGCCGAGGGCGGGTTTTTGTCGATGAGTTGGAGGGGATAAATTTATATTATAAATCAATAGGTTATTGATATTTTACGAGATGGGTTACGCCTTCAGGGCAATTGCATCAAATAGCCACCATCCCAAGTAATTGCTCACGATAAGAATCGCATGGTTGATGCGACCAAGCGTCGCGTCTTGATTCCGCCCTTGCGGGACTTATCCAGACGCAGAATATTGAGCACCATGCGACGCACGGCGGCAAGGTTTTGGGCGCTGTTTTTGACTCGCGCTCGCGCCTGATCGTCGTTCAGACACACG
>CAMBGJ010000168.1 GCA_945865805.1 Bordetella parapertussis | reverse complement strand
GGGAAGGGGGTGGGGTTTCAGCGTGCAGAACCCCACCCCCACCCTCGCCCTCCCCCTGAAGGGGAGGGATTGTCGGTGTGCCTAAGTTTTATAAGAAGGATCCGTCTTATCGAGCATACGTATCAGCGCCCGCCATTCGCCTTTGCGCTCCTGATACCCCGGCCGCTCAAAGCTTTGCGCGACACTCTCGGCCACCGCCTGCGACGGAATAATCAGCTTCGCGCCACCGGCCATTGCCGCCACTTGCGCCTGACACGCGCGTTCGAGGTAATACATATAGTCCAGCGCCTCGCGCACGCTCTTGCCGCAGGTCAGCAAGCCGTGATTGTTCAGGATCAGCGTCATTTTGCTGCCGATGTCCGCCACCAGCCGTTCACGCTCTTCGAGGTTCAGCGCAACGCCTTCGTAGTGGTGATAGCCCACGTTGCCGGTGAGGCGCATCGCGTGTTGCGAGATTGGCAGCAGACCCTGTTCCTGCGCGGACACCGCGATGCCTGCGGCGGTATGCGTGTGCATCACGCACATCACCTCATGCCGCGCGGCGTGGATGGCGCTGTGGATCACAAAGCCTGCCTGATTAAAACCCAGCCCGGTGGGGTCATCGACGATATCGCCGTCGAGCGTGATCTTCACCAGATTCGAGGCGGTGACTTCATCCCACATCAGGCCAAAGGCGTTGAGCAAAAAGTGATGCTCCGGCCCCGGCACGCGCGCCGAGATGTGGGTGTAAATCAGATCGGTCATACGGAAATACGCGGCAAAGCGATAACACGCCGCAAGGTTGACGCGCGCTTCCCATTCCTCGGCGCTGACGCGTTCGCGCACGGATGCGGTTTGTGGATGATTCATATTGCCCCCAAGAAAAACAAAAAATCATTAACCACAGATGAACACAGATGAACACAGATAAACACAGATAAAAGCGCTGCGGGGTTTATCTGTGTTTATCTGTGTTCATCCGTGGTTAAAAAGCCCCTGAACTTCAAATCCCCTTCACATGCCCGCCCAGCTTCTCCGCCACCCAGTCGGCCATGTAATCCACCACCAGCGGCCCGTTATCCGCGCCGCAATGCTCGGCACCGCCGTCGGCAAGATAACAGATTTTGAGTTCGCGGCCGGGGCTGTTCACCGCTGCGTCATACGTTTTCTGCGCATGCCACAGCGGCACCTGACGGTCGTTTTCACCGTGCACTATTAACAGCGGGCAGGTGATTTTATCGGCCACACCCTCCAGCGTCATCTGCTTGACGATTTTTAGCGTGTCTTCGATCTTGTCGCAGCCGAATACCCAGTTCACATGTTCGGCGTAACCCGGCACCGAGGGCTCGCCACGCCCGCCGATACGATCATTCACACAGGCGTGATAGTCGTAAATCGCGCCCCACGCCACTGCGCAGGCGAAGCGTTTTTCAAACGCGGCCGCGCGCGGCGCATAGTAGCCGCCGAGTGACAACGCCATAATGCCGATGCGCTTGGGGTCTACATCGGCCCGTGTTTCGAGATAATCGATGCTCGCACCGGCGGGTTTTTCGGTATCCGGCCCGCTGGGCAAACCTTGCAGGCGTAATGCGGCACCCACGCCGGGATGATCCACAATCAACAGCGACACGCCGCGTCGACGAAACTCATCGCCCACTGCTGCGTAGATGATTTCCTTGGTGACATCCAGGCCGTCGAAGTGCACCACGCACGGCGCGCGACCAGGGACGGGCGCTTTCATGAAATACGCCGGCAGCTTGTGTTTGCCGAACTGCACATCAACAAACTCCACTGGCTCTTTGCGGCAGATCAATCCGCGCTTGTAGATATCGATGCCGCGTTGGTAGGCCTCCAGCCGACGCGGGTCTTTGTGGCTGGGCATGCGCTCGGCCAGCAGATAATACAAACCGGCGCGCAAATACTTGCGGCCTGCTGAAAGCGGATGGCCGGCGGCCTCATCCGCCTCACCCAGACGCTGCACGCGCTCGGCGACTTTCATCCAGCTTTCAAACCACGCGCGCTGTTGTGTGGGGTCGCCGGCGAGCGCCTTGATGCCGGCGATGTCCTTCAGCGGCCGACAGGCCTCGTCGATCTCTGACATCTGCCCGCCGCGATTTAACGCAGACATCACCGCAAGGCTCCAAGTGTAATTATTCGGGAAATATTCAAACATGACGACTCCTTTTTGTCGGCTGCACGCGCGCACTGTCGCGCCCATTTGCCATTGTAACGCCGTGCCCTACCGCAGCAATAACGGGATTCCACATATCACCAGCACCATGCAAACCAGCCGTTTGAACGCCAGTTCCGACAGCCGCACGTGGATGCGATCCCCCGCCCAGATGCCGATCAGCATCAGCGGCAGCGCCATCGCAAAGGCGATCCACACGTCGCGCGTGAACTCACCGACCGCCCAGTAGCCGAGGCCACGCGCCACGCACAGCGTGAGCAGCATGGCCGACATGGTGGCGCGAAAAGCGGTTTTTGCCATTGATTTTGAGTCCAGATACAAAGCAAAAAACACCGTCGCCATGGTGCCGAACAGCGCGCCCACCACGCCGGAGAGCCACGCGGCGAGCGGACTGATAAATCGCGGCAGCGGCTGACTTTCGTCTGCGGCGCGTAACGTGGTGGAGTACACATAAGCCGCATAGCCCAGCACCAGCACTCCCAAGCCGTGCGCAAGCGTACGCGCGTCGAGCGTGGCAAAAAAATACAGCCCGGCCACCACGCCCAGCAGGCACCAGGGGATAAACGCCACGAATGTCTTCAGTGCGATGTGCTGGCGATCCTTGCCGAGGATGGCCAGCGACGAGGCTAACCCCAGTAGCGTCCACACCGGCACCAGAATTTTGATGGGCACCACCAGCGCCAACAGCGGCATCCCCGCCGCACCGCCAAATCCGGTGCTGCCGCGCAGACCGTAGGCCAGCAGCAGGATTGCAGCGCAGTAAGCCAGTTCAAGTGGGGAGAGTGCGGACATGGGGATGACAGGGTTACCCATTCATGAGGGGCCTATCTCGGTTCATCGGGTACGGTTCACACGCCAATGGCACTATTCTTTAGATTCAGTAAATGTCAGCACCGCAAAAATCTCACCGCTAAGACGCAAAGACGCAAAGAGCAGCACGCAGAGAACGCCCGACCAAGGTTTTCTTTGCGTTTCCTTTGCGCCTTTGCGGTGGAGGGGTTGGCGATATTCAGCCTCTTCGCTGCTTAAGAAAATGCCATTGGGTTCAGACGGAAATTCATAAGTATTTGTTTTTATTGATATTTTTACTCGTGACCCTCAAGCTTGGCTTCCTTCACCACTTTGCTCCACTTGGCGATTTCCGCGCGCACGTGCGTGACAAATTGTTCTGGCGTCGATGACAGCACATCGATGCCCTGATCGTCGAGCCGTTGCTTGAGCGTATTGCCGGTCAGCACCTTCACCAGATCGGCGTTGATTTTCGCTTCGTGTGCCTTGGGTAATTTCGCCGAACAAATGCCATACCAGCCGTTGACCTCATAGCCCGGCACACCGCTTTCGGCCACGGTGGGCACGTCGGGCGCCTTGGCGCTGCGTTTCAACGTGGTGACTGCCAGCCCGCGAACCTTGCCCGACTTGATCGCCGCCAGTGGCCCGCCCGGCAGATTGCCTGTCGACAACTGAATCTGCCCGCCCATCACATCCGCCAGCGCCGGGGCCGCACCCTTGTATGGCACGTGCACGATATTGATGCCGGTCATCATTTTCAACAGTTCCATCGACAGATGCGGCGAAGCGCCCACGCCCGACGAGCCATAACTTAATTTTCCGGGATTGGCCTTGGCGTAAGTGACCAACTCGGAAATATTGCGCGCGGGTAATGAGGCATGCGCCATCAACACATTGGGATTGCCGCCCACCATCGACAGAAACGAAAAATCCGCCACCGGGTCGTAAGGCAGTTTCTTCACGCGCGCAGGCGTGATGCCGTGGGTGGCGATATTGCACAACATCAGGGTGTAGCCGTCGGGCGCGGCACGTACGGTCAGCTCCGTGCCGATACCACCGGCCGCACCCGGCCGATTATCGATCACCACGCTGGCGTTCCACGATTCGCCCAGTGCCTGCCCCACCAGCCGCGCGGCCATGTCCACGCCGCCGCCCGGCGCGTAGCCGACGATGATGCGCACTGGTTTGGAGGGAAATTTGTTGATGTTTTCTGCCGCATAAACGCCACAGCTTGCACTGGCGGCGAAGGCCGCCGCCCAGCAAAGATTGAATCTATTCATAGTGCCTCTTGATTGCGGCGTGGTTACGCCTCGGTTGTTGCTTGAATTATGGCATGCGGCCACGCCGGGCGCGTTTATGGTTTGCGCCGTAGACAGCGAATTCAGCTCAACTGGCGCGACAAATAATCGGCGCACAGCAGCGTATGCCGGTCCATGCCTATCGCCCCCACCACCTGCAAGCCCACCGGCAAGCCGTTTGGGCCATGCGTAAATGGCAGGTGCACGCTGGGCGTATGCAGCAATGTCCACTGGCGGTTGAACAGCGGATCGCCAGTGGCATCCAGCCCGCGCGGCGCTTCGCCGGCAGCACTGGGCGTGAGCAACACGTCAACGTGGGCAAACCGTTGTGTGACATTGCGGCGGCAGTCGCGGGCGAGGGTAACGGCCGCTTCGTAACGCTCGCGCGGCAACGCCCACCCCGCCGCGATCAAATCCTGCAAGCGCTGCGACAACCGCGAGCGAAGCGCGTGCCATTCGTGGGCCAGCGAACGCGCCATTTCATAAGTCATGATGTCCAGTTGCGCCTGCACCAGACCTGTGAAATCTGTCGGCAATTCAATATCGATCAGCGTGACGCCCGCCGCACCGAGTTTTTGCACGGCGAGCGCCATCGCAGCCTGCGTCTCCGCCTGGGCATGCCGCCATTCGTGCGTGCGGCAGATGCCCACGCGCGGCGCGGTTGTCATCGGCGTCTCGATAATCAGATCAGGGCGGCCGCTGGCGGCAGCCGCGAACAGCGCGGCGTCGGGCACGTTGCGCGCCAGCGTGCCGATGGTGTCGAGGGTGTCGGATAGCGGCTTCACGCCCACGCGGCTGACCAGCCCGAAACTCGGCTTATAACCGACCACGCCGCAAAAGGCTGCCGGGCGTATCACCGAACCGGCGGTTTGACTGCCAATCGCCAGCGGTGCCATGTGATCGGCCACCGCTGCCGCCGAGCCGCTGGATGATCCCCCCGGCGTGTGTGCGAGATTACGCGGGTTGGCGGTTTTGCCCGGTTGAAAGTAAGCCAGTTCCGTGGTCACCGTTTTGCCCAACACAACCGCACCCGCCGCGCGCGCCAGCGCCACGCACGGTGCATCCCACGCCGGACGATGCCCGGCGTAAATAGCCGAGCCGTAGGCCGTGGGCATGTCGCCGGTGTCGATGAAATCCTTCACCGCGATGGGTACGCCATGCAGCACGCCGCGCGAGGGTGTTTGATCGCAGGCCCGCGCTTGTTGAATCGCGGCATTGGCATCCAGATGTGTCCACGCGCCGACAGCAGGCTCGCGCGCGGCGATATGCGCCAGGCAGTAACGCACCAGTTGTTCGCTGGTGATGGTGCGAGCGGCGATTTGCCGCGCTGCTTCAGTGGCGCTTAGCAGATTTAAGTTGCTCATGAGAGTCTTTACAGGGATTTGTTTTTTATGGAATGTCAAAGGGCGTTGGCATCGGTCCGGTGGTTCTCAACCGTGGCGGTTATTTTATCTCGCATAGACGAGGCGCCGCTGTTTACCTTGGGCGGTGGATACGTCACGCGTGAGTCACGCAGGGCGCCTGGCACGCATTGTCAGCCATGGCGTCTGGCAGTATGATGAATTACGCTTTGTGTGCAGAGGATGGTTGTAGACATGCGCAATGCGTGCGGTGCTTTCCTTGCTACAATTTTCCCCGCGTCTTTCAATCAGATCCTTCAGATCGCGTTACCCACTGGATTCCGGCTTGCGCTGGAATGACGCGTGCAGGCGTGGCGCGTGCTCCGATTTTTTTAAGTGAGTTAATCATAACTATTTGTTTTTAAAGGAAAAATAATGCCCAATATCACAGGCAACGAACTCGTCGGCGAATCCCTCAAGCGTATCGGCGTCACCAACTTTTTCTTCATCATGGGCGGACCGATCAACGACACGCTACTCGCCACGATGAAGCGCGGCATCCGCGGCATCGACGTGCGTCACGAGCAAGCCGCCGCGATGAGCGCGCAAGCTTACGCACGCGCGTTGAATTTTCCCGGTGTGTGTTTCGGCGCTTCAGGCCCCGGCACGATCAACCTCACCACGGGTTTGGCCAACGCGTTGATCGACGGCGTGCCGGTGGTGGCCTTCGGCGGGTCGAGCCCGATCGGTGAATACGGCAACGGCGCGTTTCAGGAAATCGATCAAGTCGCGATCATGAAGCCCGTCACCAAGTGGGCAAATCGCATTTATGAAACGCGGCGTATACCCGAGCTGATTGACCTCGCGTTCCGTCAATCGATCAGCGGCAAACCCGGCCCGGTGTATCTCGATCTGCCGTCCGATGTGATCAACAACACGATTGACGATTCGACGGTGGTGTGGCCCGATTTCAACAAGACGCTGGTTCGCGCACGCCCGCAAGGCGATCCGGCGCTGATCGAAGAAGCGATCAAGTTGCTGGAAAAAGCGCAAAAGCCAGTGATCCTGTCGGGCAGCGGCGTGTTGTGGTCAGGCGCGGAAGCGGAGCTGCGCCAGTTTGTCATCGACAAAGGCATCCCCATTTACACCACACCGCAAGGCCGCGGCGTGCTGGAAGAAGATCACCCGCAGGCGTTTTTGAATGCGCGTTCGTCAGCGATGAAAGAAACCGATTGCGTGTTGATCGTCGGCACGCGTTTGAATTATGTGTTCGGCCACGTCAAGCCGCCGCGGATTTCCGCCAACGCCAAGGTCATCCGCATCGACATTGATGCCAACGAAATCAGCGGCAGCCAGCGCATGGATGTTGCCATCACCGGCGACGCGAAAATGGTGATAAAGCAATTGCTCGATGCCTCGGCCACGCGCATCAAATCTGGCCTCTATGCCGGTTGGCGCGGACGGCTATCGGAGATCGAAAGTCTCAAAGCCCCCGAAGCAGAAAAAGGCATGTCTACCAGCGCGATGCCCATTCACCCGCTGCGCCTGTGCAAAGAAGTGCGCGATTTCATCGACCGCGACGGCTTGCTGGTGGTGGATGGCCAGGAGATTCTCAATTTCGGTCGCCAATCGATTCCGACTTTCTTCCCCCGGCACCGCATGAACTCCGGCACCTTCGGCACCATGGGCGTGGGCATGCCGTTCGCCGTCGGTGCAAAAGTGGCGCGGCCCGACAAACAAGTGGTACTGATCCACGGCGACGGTTCATTCGGCCTGAACTGCATGGAACTCGACACCGCAGCCCGCCACAAAATTCCCATGATCGTGGTCATCAGCCTGAACGGTGGCTGGACGGCGGATCCGAAGGGCGACAAACCAGGCCGTAATTTGGGCTACACGCGCTTTGATTTATTCGCGCAGTCGATGGGATGCCATGGTGAGCAAGTGGACAAGCCCGAAGATATTCGCCCGGCTTTGGAGCGTGCGAAAGAAGCCATCAAGAATGGCAAGCCGGCGCTGGTGAATGTGGTGACCGATCATACGGCGCGGGCGGTTACTGTGCGGTTTACTAAGACGGCGACGTAGGGCAATACAACTACGACCGCATGGGTCCATTGTTATGATCGGAAGCCCGGATATATATGCATATGTGGGAGGGAATCCGGTTAGTTTTACGGATCCGACGGGCAAGTTCATTTTTGAAGTGCTACACCCAATAGACATTCTGGTTGCTCAGGGGAACGCGGTATTAATTGCAGCTGCTACGGGCGTGGCAGTAGGTACACTAATCAGAATCGGTATCGAGCAATACTTAGGGGAAAGTATCGGAACCTACGTCTATGATCAGCTTCACCCTGTGCCGCCAAATTCTTATCCGACGCCTTTTCCATCGGCTAATACTCCGACGCCAGCACCAACATTGCCGGGGTCTGTATCGCTACCGGAAACGCAGAATAAGGTGAACGAGCGGGAAAAAATATTCTTTCCTGGCATGGGAAAACCAAAACGTCCCCCGAATAATCGAACGCCAATTAAATGTCCATAGGAGTAAGGAGTATCTGAGCATGTCGTTTTTTTGCAATGGGCCTGCAAAATGCAGCGAGCGAATGGATATACGTGAGAGATGTGGTACGAACCACCTCAAGTGATAAGGCGGCTTATGGGGCGCATAGGTAATTTAACGAATTTCACTTTGTTCTATCTGGTTTTTTTTGTTTTCCTGGCGCTAGGGCTGGGTTTTTTTTATTACCTCTTCAACAGCGCAACAGATATTTTAACGTTTCTTGCACTGCTTCTTGGAATCAACGTGTCGCTCGCTGTAGTTGCTAGGGTTTTTCAAGTAGCTTTCGCGAACCAGAGTAGCTATTGGTCGCAGCCTGTTTCGACGAGGGCGAGTGCGATCTTGATTAACGGCGTCATTTTCGTTTGGTTGTGCGTGGTATACCTGCTGGCACTTCTTGTATTGATCGGGCGAGGAATTACTGCCGTGGCGCTTGGCATGTTTTTCCTAACGCTCACGGGGGGAGGGTTGGGTTGGTACTTACAGACACACTTCACAAGAAAGTCTTTGCTGTCATATGGAATTGGTTTTCTATTCGCGTTAGTGTTGATAATAGTTAGTATGTTAGTTATCTATGGCAGCGTAAAAAGGTAAAGTTCATGGTCTCTATTCAGTCCCTATGAACGCAGCCATTTTTCAGAGGGAAAGTATTTTGGGCTGTTTTTTGAAGTGCCGACCATGCCTCCCTATGAAACACGTGATCTCAATATCGGGAAAGCATCCGAATTTTTACTTGTTTTCATAGAGGTTGAATAGATACAGTTCATGAAGCGAGGGTAGAGTAGAGAACAGGCTCACACCTGCCCTCCCTCATCAAACCGTGCATGCAGTTTTCCCGCAAGCGTCGGGGTCAGGCATTGACTGTTGCCTGACCATTCGTAACCAATTGTTTTGGGTCTTCGCGTAAGAGCCCGCGTAGGTCGGAACGCGCAGCGGTTCCGACACACACCAACACTCGGCACGCAGGTTGTCGGAACCGCTACGCGTTCCGACCTACGAAAACAATGCAACCATTTGTTTTTATTGAATAATTTCTAAATCAGCAAGCGTAGCCCGTAAGTAGCGCAGCGGATTACGGGGCAACGTTTCTGACCCTGGAATACGCTGCGTCCTTCGACAAGCTCAGGTCAGGCTTCTTACAGACTACGTGCCGCGCTCTCCCAGCCCGCTATCCGCCATACCCCGTTTCTAGTCGATGGCGTATGGTCAAGACGAGCGCGCGGTCCCTAGCTTCGTCGTAGCGATACAGCGCGACATAGCCGCTTTTGCCGCGTGAAATCACCAATTCGTGGAGGCCTTTCTCCACTGGGCGGCCGATGAGCGGATGGTGTTCGATAACGGCTATGGCCGACAGGATCAATGTAACGGTTTGTTCTGCTGCGGCAGGATCGGTTTCAACAAGAAACTTACGCAGCCGTTCAAGATCGGCCACGGCTTTCGGCGCGAGGGCGATGACTGCCGCAGCCAACCTGCTACCACTTCACGGGGGTTGGCCGTTTCGCTTTTTTGCCGTTGGCGAGTGCGTTCAGGTATTGGCGCACATGGTCGAACGCGTAGACCCTTCCGTTGCTCGCCACTTCCTTTTCGGCGGCCAACGCGTCGTTGACGAACGCTTTACGTTTTTCTGCCAACGCGACCTGCGTTTCGAGGGCCTCAACCATCCAGGCATGAGGTGTTTTGCCCGTGGATTCTGCCAATGGCGCGATGCGTTTTTTCAGATTCTCGGTCAGTTTTAGCGTTGTGGATGCGGGCATAGTGGAAGACCTCCATTGGGTGACACCAAAGTAACACCGCGATTTTATCGGGTCAAGCCCGGTCGGTTGCGGCGACGAAGGAATCGCAACATCAAATCCGATACACCACGGAACACGCAAAACATGCGGAAAGAACAGCCCGAAGAATTTTCTGCGTATTCCGTATTTTCCGTGGTTAATGGGTTGTTGCGGCTCGCGGAGCTCATCCCGAGCCAGCCGAAGGGCTCACTGCCAACCTACGGTATCGGGCGATGCGGATGGCTATTTGATCGCCGGCATAACCTCTTTGGCAAAACGCTCCATCGAACGCAGCACGCGTTTTTGATCCATGTCGCCGAACCAAAAGCTGCAGTTGAAGTGCGAGATGCCCATCACCGATTGCAGGGTTTTGATCTGGCGGATGCAGGTTTCTGGCGAGCCGATGACGAGGTAACGGTTGATCAGGTCTTCGATGTCGGGTTCGTTCTGGGCGACGATGGGCATGGCTTTGCCGTTTTCGACCTGCTCGTAATGATTGCGCAGGCTTAGCGTGACGCGCATGTTCCAGCGTGCTTGTTCGGCGGCGTCGCGTGCGTCGGCATCGTTTTCGGCGACGTAGATCGCGCGTTGCACGCCCACGCGTGGTTTCACCGGCGGTTGCACTTTGGCGCAGACTTCCTCGAACATTTTGCCGAACGCGCCCAGATGCTCGACGGTGACGCCAAAACCGCCGGTCAGCACATTAAAGCCGCGACGAACGGCGGCCTCCAGTGCATACGGGCTTTGTGCGACGATCCAGATTGGCGGATGCGGTGTTTGCAGCGGCTGCGGGAAGACCATGGTGTCGGGCACTTTGTAATGTTTGCCCTCGTAGCTGAACGCCTTGCCCTTGAGTGAATTCAGAATAATATCGAGCGATTCGTCCCATCGATTCTTGGCTTGTTCGAGATCAAGGCCGAAGCGCTCGAACTCGTAGTTCTGATAGCCGCGTCCGAAGCCGATGTCCACGCGCCCGCCGGAGAGTTGATCCAGCGTGGCGATTTCTTCGGCCACCAGCAGCGGGTGATGCAGCGGCACCACGATCACCGCCGTGCCCACGCGCAGCGTTGTGGTTTTTGCCGCGATGTACGTCGCCAGTTGCGCCGGGCGCGACAGGTACACGATGCGGCCTTGGCCATGGATGGCAAGACCATGAAGAATGCCTTGGACGAAGACGGGCGCCAAGCGCACATCATGAGCTTGGT
>CAMBGJ010000167.1 GCA_945865805.1 Bordetella parapertussis | reverse complement strand
CTACGGCATTCTGGTGAATCAGGAAGGTGTGCGCTTCACCGACGAAGCGCCGGGCACGGTCGACGCGGTGTACGAATCGATCACACGCAAAATTTTTAATCAAACCAACGGCATCGCGTACACGATACTCGACGACAAAATCAACGACGTACCGAATTACAAACTCGGCTTGCGCAGCGACCAGCCGCCGATCACCGGCAACACCATGGCGGCGCTGGCGGGCAAACTCAACGTGCCCGCCGAGGTGCTGGAGAAAACCGTGCGCGATTACAACACCGCCTGCGTAGCCGGTCAGTTCAAAGCACTGGAACTCGATCACCTCGCCACGCGCGGCCTGAATCCGCCGAAATCCCATTGGGCGCGCGCGCTCGACAAACCGCCGTTTCAAGCCTACCCGGTGATTTCGTCCAACGTGCTCACCTTCGGCGGTGTCAAGGTCAACACCCGCGCGCAGGTGCTCAACCAGGATGGCGTGCCGATACGCGGGCTGTACGCGGCGGGAGAAGTGGTGGGTATTTACTACAAGACTTACGCCGGGGCGACTTCGGTGTTGAAGGGAGCGGTGTTTGGGCGGTTGGCGGGATTGGACGCAACCCGGCGAGCCTGAAACGCTCCTGCGGATTTAACGCTACCTACGATAGATTCACCATGCCACCACCGGACAGCGCCCACCATACGCACGAGATCATCCACCAAATCTGCCGCTATACCGTAGGCGGCATTTGGCTGTATCAGGGACTCGTGCCAAAGTTGCTTGGCCCGCACGTGGATGAACTTGCCATGAGCCGGGCATTCGGCATTCCGTCCGAACTGCAGCCTGCGCTCTCGCAGCTCATCGGCGCAGGTGAAATCGCTTTTGGCATTCTGTTGATCGTGCTTCATGAGCGCGCCTGGCCCCAATGGTTGTCGGCTATTGTGACGGCGCTGCTGCTGGCGTTTGTCGCCCTCTATGCACCGGCGTATCTGGCGGGCGCGTTTAACCCCGTCGTGATGAATGGGGCGTCTATTGCCCTGTCGGCGATCGCCATACTCGTGCTTGGGCATCGGCAAAGAGCACCGTAACAGGCCGCACGCCGAATGGTGACAGCATCCCAAACCGGCAAGCTAACAATCTGATTTAATTGATCTATTTTTCGCCGCTGGCTATACTGTTTACATTGCATACACAATGCGAATCCGCGCTCTTTCGCGGCCCTCGCATCACTCGTCGCAATGCATGGTTCGGTTTGATCGTTACCCTGGGAGCACAACATGGGACTACGGCTTAAATTCAACTTGGTGCTGCTGCTGGTATTCACCATCGGCCTGGGCGTCACCGGCTATATTTCGTACGACCTTCTGCACCGCAACGCGCGCGACGAGGTGCTGCGCAACGCTGGCGTGATGATGGAAGCCGCACTCTCCATGCGCAGCTACACCAATATGCAACTGCGCCCGCTGATTCCCTACAGTGATGACGTGTTTCATCCGCAAAGTGTGCCGGCGTACTCCGCCACGGAAATCATGGCGGCGTTGCGCAAGAAATACGCGGATTATTCCTACAAGGAAGCGGCGCTCAACCCGACCAATCCACGCAACAAGGCGGTGGAGTGGGAAACCGATATCGTCACCGCGTTTCGCAACCAGCCCGACCGCGGCGAGATCAGCGGCATCCGTGAAACGCCCACCGGCCAGTCGCTGTATCTGGCGCGTGCGTTTCAAATCAAGGATAAAGCCTGCCTCGCCTGCCACACCACCGCCGCCGAGGCACCGCCCGCGATGGTGAAGATTTACGGGCCCAATAACGGCTTCGGCTGGAAGCACATGGAAGTCATCGGCGCGCAAATTGTCTCGGTGCCGATGACGCTGCCGATGCAAAACGCCAATCGCGCGTTTTATACTTTTATGATTTCGCTATCGGCGGTGTTTCTGGCGTTGTTCGTGATCATGAACGTGATGATGAGCGTGCTGATCGTGCGCCCGATCACGCGCATGTCAGAGGCCGCCGATAAAATCAGCACCGGCGACATGAACATCGCCGAATTCGCCGATGGCGGCAAGGACGAGGTCGCGCTGCTCGGCAAATCCTTTAACCGCATGCGCCGCAGCCTTGCCAAGGCTATCGATCTGATCAACAAGGGTTAGAGTCCCGCGTGAGCGCCTGAGACCATGAGCGGCCCCGATCATCTGCCCGCAGGCTATTCGCTTAGCGAGTACCGCATCGAGTCGGTGCTCGGTGCGGGCGGGCTGGGCGTCACCTATCTCGCGACCGATATCAACCTGAATCTCAAGGTCGCTCTCAAGGAATATTTACCCGTCGATTGCTCAACGCGCGCCGATGATCAATCGGTACGCGCGCGCACGGGCCCCGCCGACGGGGAATCTTTCGACTGGGGCCTGAAGCGCTTTCTGGATGAAGCGCGCACGCTGGCGTCGTTTCGCCATCCGAATATCGTGCGCGTGATGCGTTTTTTCGAAGGCAACAGTACTGCCTACATGGTGATGGAATTCGTCGAAGGCGAATCGCTCAGCACCTGGATTGACACACGCCGTCCGCTGCCGCAGCAGGATATGCTCGACATCATCGTGCCGCTGGCCGGTGGCCTTGCGGCCATCCACAAAGCCGCGCACCTGCATCGCGACATCAAACCGGCCAATATTTACATGCGCGCCGACGGCAGCCCGGTGCTGCTCGATTTTGGTTCGGCGCGCGAGATCAAGGGTGGCGATCAGGAAATCACCGCCATGGTGTCGCCCGGCTACGCACCGCTCGAGCAATACCACGCCCACGGCAAGCAAGGCCCGTGGACCGATCTGTACGCTGTCGGCGGCGTGATGTACTGGATGATCACCGGCAACAAACCGGTGGATGCCGCTGCACGCATCCGCAGCGACGTGATGGCACCCGCAGCCACGCTGCTGCCTACCGGGCGGTATGACGCCACGGTGCTGGAGGCCATCGACTGGGCCTTGCGCACCAACGAAGACGAGCGTCCGCAGAGCACGGCCGAATTTCTCGAGCGGCTGGGTATCGTGCCGATTGACGCGATGTCGCGACGTGCGATGGCTACCACAGCCGCCCCCACCACGCGTATCACTGTGCCGCCACCCGCATTACCCTCACAACCGACCACGCAAGCCGTGCATTCTGCGCCGCCGAGCTTCGAGCCCACGTTGCTCAAGCGTATCGAAGCCGCCGCCGCATTACATATCGGCCCCATTGCGCCGGTGATCGTGCGCAACGCCACGCGCAAGGCAACGTCGGTTGCCGCGCTGTGCGAGCTGGTGGCCAGCGAAATCGAAGACGAAAAAACACGCGCCGGATTTCTCAAGCCATTCGAGGACGCGATCCGCACGTCGCACGCACAAACGCAGCCACGCACGCCAACCGCGCCACCGTCCACCACGCAGCCGCCAGCAGGCGCATCCACGCTATCTGCGGAATTACTCAAGCGCATCGAGACCGAACTGGCGCGTCAAATGGGTGCCATCGCCGGTGTGGTGATCAAACGCGCGGCGGCCAGGGCGCGCGACGAAGCGGAACTGTACCTGTTAATCGCCGATGAAATTCAGGATGCGGCGGAGAAAAAGGCTTACGTGCGCAAGGCTGTGCTGGCGTCAAAAACCCGCTAGAATAATTAACCACGTAAGAAGATCAAGGAGACAGCCATGAAAATTATTAAATTAAATCAAATACTTACATTAAGCGTGGCAATGGCGTTGGCGCTACCCGGCATGGCGCTGGCCGCCGATGCAAAAAAAACCACCAGCAAACACACGACCAGCAGCGGCAGCAGCGCGGGCAAATCGGTGACGCAGGGCAACACCACCAGGCACACCAACAAATCCGGCGCCAGCGCGGGAAAGTCGGTCACGCAAGGCAACACCACCAAGCATTACGACAAGAGCGGCAAAGCCACCGGTAAATCCGTCACGCAGGGCAACACCACGCGCACCATGGATGCCTCGGGCAAAACGGTCGGCAAATCCACCACCAGCGGCAATACCACCGTGCATAAAGACACCTCGGGCCGCACGGTGGGTAAAACGGTCACCAAGTAACGGGTGGTGTGGCGCAGCGCCTACTTCACCCAGGCGCCCATCAGCCTGGTCAGTTCCTGCAAGCGGAACGGCTTCGCCATATAGTCGTCAAAGCCTGCCGCGATGCAACGCTCGCGGTCGCCCTGCAGCGCGTTGGCTGTTACCGCGATGATCGGCGTGCGCACGCGGGTCGCTGCATCGGCGTCAGCGGCGGCATCCGTCGGTGCCTCTTCGGCCGCGCGGATTTTCAGCATCGCCTCGAAGCCATCCATCACCGGAATGTGGCAGTCCATCAGGATCAACGCGTAGCGGGTACTCGCGTGGGCCGCCACCGCCTGCGCGCCGTCGTGCGCCACATCCACCTCGACATTGCAGTGTTGCAGCATGGCCAATGCCACTTGCCGATTCACCGCGTTATCTTCAGCCAGCAAGATGCGATATCGCTTGACGCCGGGCGCAGCCGCATCTGGCGCGGCCACGGTCAATGGCGCGGCTGCGCCCGCTGCCGCTGCCGCTGCAGACACCACGCGCATCTTTTGTGTAATCGAAAGCGCAGACAGTAAATCATTGATTGCATTGAATAAATCGGATTCCCGCACGGGCTTGCTCAGATACAGCCCGATGCCGACCGCGCGCGCCGCACGTAATTCACCTGCCGCGCCCAGCGAGGTCAGCATGATCATCGGGGTATTTGTCAGCGCAGGATCGGCGCGGATCGCGCGCGCCAGCTCGAGCCCGTCCATGCCCGGCATCAACATGTCCACGATCGCCAGCCCGTAGGGCTCGATCATCGCCGCCGCGTCGCGCAGCATTTCCAGCGCCCGCAAACCACTGGCAGCGGAGCCGTTGCGCATGCCCCACGACACCACCTGCTCGTGAATGATGGTGCGATTGGTGGCGTTATCGTCCACCACCAGCACGCGCGTACCGCGCAGCCGGTCGTCGAGCACCCAGTTTTGCACGCGCGCTGTATGGTCAACCTGCAACATCACTGTGAACCAAAAACTGGAACCCACACCGGGCGCGCTGCTGAGGCCGAGCTCGCCGCCCATCAGCCGCACCAGTTGCTGGCAGATCGCCAGCCCCAACCCCGTGCACCAAAGCGCCGCGTGGTCGACGAATCCGCCTGCACGAAGGGCTTGAACAGCTCCCGCTGCGTTTCCGGCGCTATGCCCATGCCGGTATCGCGCACCGCGCAATGCACGCTGCATGATGCCGCGCCGCCGCTGTCGCTTGCCGCGCCCGCTGCAAGCTTGACTTCCACGAACACTTCGCCGCGCGCGGTGAATTTGATCGCGTTACTCACCAGGTTCGACAGGATCTGCCGCATCCGCACCGGGTCTCCGCGCACATTCGACGGCACATCCGGCGCGATCTGGTACACCAGTTCCAGCCCCTTGCTTTGCGCGCGCTCGGCGAACAGCTCCACCACTTTTTCGATGCACTCGCGCAAATTGAACTCAAACACTTCCAGTTCAAGTTTGCCGGCTTCGATCTTGGAAAAATCCAGGATGTCGTTAATGATCGACAGCATCATTTCGCCGGAGCTGTTGACGGTTTCCGCGTAGCGGCGCTGGGTGTCGTCAAGCGTTGTCTTCAGCAGCAACTCGTTCATGCCAACGATGCCGTTCATCGGCGTGCGGATTTCGTGACTCATATTGGCGAGAAACTGCGACTTGGCGCGATTGGCGGCTTCCGCCTCGAAACGCGCCTGCGCCATCGCCGCGACATAGACCTCGCGTTCCTCGTCCGCGGTACGCATGGCGCGCAGCACGCGGCTGCCGTAGTACAACGCGCCGAGGATCATCAGAATCACCAGCCCGGCGATCAGGTATTCGATACGTTTGAGATTTTGCGCGATCTTGACCTGCTCATCAAAAAGCGTTTTCTGTACCGCGCGCACCTGCCGGCTCAAGCGCGCGATAGTGCCGTTTAACGTGGCGTATTTGCGATCCATCGTCGCCATGCGTTCACCCGCTTTGTCGGCCAGATTTTCCTTGAAGAAATCAAAAATCTGCGCGGATTCCTGCACCATGTCTTTCATGGCTTTGTCGATATCGGTGAAATTTTCCAGCAGCGAGTTCGCTTCGGACGACTTCACCGCCGCGATTTCACTCTGCGCGGTCTTGAGATCACGCTCAAAAACCGCCAGCGCTTTATTCAGCCGCGCAGCCTCCTTGGGCACATCGCGCGAATCGAACACGTCGTTGCCCGGCGCATTGACCTCGCCCGCCACCGACGCCAGATCCGCATAACGCGATAGCCGCTCGGCCCACTGCTGATTGACCGCCACCGATTCGGCATAGATTTCCATCAGCCGGTGATTCAAGCCAAGGCTCACCAGCACGGTGATCACATCCAGCACCGCCAGCAGAAAATACAGCCAATACCAGGCGGGGCGGCTGCGCGCGTGTACGCGCGCCACTGCAGCTTGCGTTTCGGCATCCCGATTCGCGTTGCTGCTTATCGGCGCTCACCCTCGCGTACACAATAGTGCATGAAATTTCGCCTAACGCTTCGCATTAAAGAATCATCCAATTTGAATGGCGCACCATCCTACCTATTTCCTGTGATTTAATCTACCCGAACACCGGCGCTTTTCACCACCTTCGCCCATTTCGCCACTTCATCGCGGAAAAATACCGCGAATTGTTCGGGCGTACCGCCACCGGGCGTCGCCCCCAGCGCACGCAGGCGTTCGCGCATGTCCTGCGTTTGCAGGCCCTTGACCACTTCGGCGTTCAGCCGCGCGATGATGTCCCTGGACGTGGCGGCGGGCACAAACAAGCCAAACCACGCGTTGGCGTCGTAACCTGGCACACCGGCCTCCGCCACCGAGGGTATTTCCGGCGCGATCGCCGAGCGCTGCGCGGTGCTCACCGCCAGCGCGCGGAATTTGCCGCTGCGCGCCAGCGGCAGCGTGGTGAAAATATTGTCGAACATCATCGGCACCTGGCCCGCCAGCACATCGGTGGTGGCCGCCGCCGCACCGCGATACGCCACGTTGTTAACTTTCAGACCCGTCATCGAACTGAACAGCTCCATGAACAAATGCGCGCCCGAGCCCGCACCCGCGGTGGCGTAGTTCAACTCGCGAGGTCGCGCCTTGGCGAACGCGATCAATTCCTTGACGTTTTTCACCGGCATCGACGGATGCGTCACCAACAAAAACGGCGTATTGGCGATCAGCGCCAACGCCGCGAAATCACGCTGCGGATCGTAGGCCATCCTGGTATACAGCGACGGATTGATCGATGTCGATACGCTGCCCATGAACATCGTGTAACCATCCGGCGCCGCGCGCGCCACCGCCTCGGCGCCGATGTTGCTCGCCGCCCCCGGTCGGTTGTCGACAATCACCTGCTGACCAAAACTCTCGGTGAGTTTTTGCCCGACTGCTCGCGCCGCGATATCCGTGGCGCCGCCGGGCGGAAAACCGAGCACGATGCGCAGCGGCTTGACGGGAAATTGTTGCGCGGCCGCCGAGGCGGCGCAAAGCATTCCGACGACAATGCTTAAGTATGTGATTTTATTCATTTTTTATCCATGGAAAATGATTCATAGGCGCGCAGCACTTTACCAAAACTGCCTCTGACATGCACCGGAAAAACCTAACGTCGTTCCAGCGCAGGCTGGAACCCAGTTCGTACGCTGTGCCGCAGGCACTTTCTTAATGCTTGCTCACGAAGTAAGCACCAAAGTTCCAACCTACGCGAGAATGACGTGGCAGTTTTTTGTGAAATGCGCCGGACTTCGGTAGCATTGCCCTTAATCTACGCGGTCGCCATTTTTCGGCTTGTCCTGTGGTTGTTCCAAGGTGCCGCACCAGGAGCTTCAAGCATGCCCCGTCACATACAAGCAACCCGCCGCATCGCCTGCGCCCTGCTGGCTGCGATAAGCACGCTGCTGTCAAACGCCACGGCAGCCGACGAACGCGCCAAGCCCGTTTTTACCGCCAGCGAAATCCGCACCATCCTCTCACACGGCCCGTGGCCCGCGCCCGCGTCAGCAGACGCAACCAATCGCGTATCGGGCAAACACAACGCCATCGACTTCGGCACCAAACTTTTTTTCGATGAACGTCTTTCCGGCCTCGGCACCAAATCCTGCGCCACCTGCCACGTGCCCGAACGCAACTGGACCGACAACCTGCGGCGCAGCACCGGCGTCGCCGAGCTCGACCGCAACACGCCTACGCTGATGAATATCGCCGCCGGGCGCTGGTACGGCTGGGACGGCGCCGCCGACAGCCTGTGGTATCAAAGCCTGCGCCCGATACTCGATGCGCGCGAACTGGCGGCCTCTCCCGGCCACGTCGCAAAACTGGTGCGCGGCGACGACGATTTAGCGTGCCGTTACCGCAAAACTTTCGGCGCGCCGCCCACGGCCGGCGGCGATGAAGCGATCTTCGTCAACGTCGGCAAAGCGCTGGCGGCGTTTCAGGAAACGCTGACCAGCGGGCGCACGCCGTTCGATCATTTCCGTGAAGCGCTGGCGAAAAACGCACCGCCTTCAAGCTGGACTTACTCTGAAGCCGCGCAACGTGGCGTGAAACTCTTCATCGGCAAGGCGGGCTGCACCCACTGCCACAGCGGCCCCAATTTCACCAGCGGCGAGTTCTATGGTACCGGCCTGTCGCGCCATGCGCCGCAGGGCAAGCCCGATCCTGGCCGCGCCGCAGGCGTGCGCCTGGCGCTCGACAGCCGCTTCAATCTGCTCGGCCCTTACAACGACGACACATCCGGTGCGGCCGCTACACACACCCGCAAGGCGTTGCTCGAAAAATCCGATGCGGGCACTGCGGAATTCAAGGTGCCGTCGCTGCGCAATCTGTTCCTCACCTCGCCCTATGGCCGCGACGGCAGCATCGATACACTTGCCGACGTGGTGCGCCACTACACCCGCCTCGACCCCGCGCGCCTGCACGCGAAGGACGGGCGGCCCGGCAAGCCGTTGAATCTTTCCGCCGCTGAGCAAAGCGATTTGGTGGTATTTTTGGAATCACTGAGTACGTTTTCAAATCCGTGGCGACCGGAGGATAGCGAGCGTTGCAACTGACCCACCGGCCATCATTCATCAACAAATCAACAACCTGGAAAGCGAAATCCAATGTCCGAACTAAAAATTATGGCCGAAGGCCTCGGCTTCCCCGAAGGCCCGGTGGTATGCAGCGATGGTTCCGTCGTCGTGGTGGAACTGCGCAATCAGAAAGTCTCGCGCGTGTCGCCGGATGGCAAGGTCACGCTGTTCTCCAACGCAGGCGGCGGGCCGAACGGGCTGGCGGTCGGCCCGGACGGCTTTTTTTATCACACCAACAACGGCGGCAACCGTTATATCAAGGGCCATCCGTCGGGCATGGGGCCGCACCCGGATTACAAGTTCGGCTACGTGCAGCGCATCGATCCGCAAACCGGCAAGGCGACGCTGCTCTACAAAAAATGCGGCGACCGCACGCTGTCCGCACCCAATGATTTGGTGTTCGACAAAAAGGGCGGCTTTTACTTTACCGATCTGGGCAAGCGCATGCCCACGCACAAGGTGCTCGGCGGGCTTTATTACGCGCTGCCTGATGGCTCGAAGATTGTCGAGGTGGCCTATCCAATATTGAGCCCCAACGGCTGCGGCCTGTCGCCCGACGGTAAAACCATTTACGTCGCCGAGACCGACACCGCGCGGCTGTGGGCCTTCGATATCGTCGGCCCCGGCAAGATCAAGCCCGCGCCAAAATATACACCGCACAGTGGCCGCATCATCGGCGGCCTCGGTGGCCGCGCCAAGTTCGATAGTCTCAAGGTGCTGGCCAACGGCAACATCGTGGTGGCCACACTGATCGAAGGCTGCCTCACCGAATTCAACCCGGCAGGCAAGGTGGTGCGTTCCGTGAAAATGCCCGATGGCCATGTCACCAATCTGGCGTTCGGCGGCAAGGACATGCGCACCGCGTACATCACGCTATCCGCAACCGGACGGCTCGCCACGATGAAGTGGCCGACGCCGGGGTTGAAGCTGAATTTTTCGGATAAGGCGTAATTGGGCCTGATCTCGCCGGATCAGTCCAGCGTAATACCCGTGCGTTTGATCATGTTGTCCCAGCGCGCCACGTCGGCGCGTATGAAGGCGGCGAATTCGTCCGCGGTGCTCGGCGACACCGTGCCGCCTTCGAACTGAAGCAGCTTCTGCACATCCGGCATCGCCAGCACTTTCACCACCTCGCGGTTGACGCGGGTGATGATCTCGCGCGGCGCCTTGGCGGGGGCGAGCACGCCGTGCCAAATCGTCGCTTCAAAACCTGGCACACCGGCTTCGGCGAAGGTCGGCACATCGGCAAACAAATGCGAGCGTTTTTCGCCGGTGACTGCCAGTAGCCGCGCGCGGCCGTCACGCGCGAAATTCAGCGACGACACCATCGATGTCATCATGTACGACACACGCCCCGCGCGCAGATCCATCATCCCCGGCGCGCCGCCCTTGTACGGCACATGCAGCGTGTTGATGCCGTTCAACTGATTGAAATACGTCCCCATCACGTGGCTGCTGCTCGCGGTGCCCGCCGTTGCGTACGAGAGCTTGCCGGGGTTGGCCTTGGCGGCAGCGATCAAATCGCTGAGCGTTTTCAGCGGCGAGTTATCGTTGACCACGATCACCTGCGGCGTGCGTACCGCCAGCGCGATCGGCGCAAAATCGGTGAGCGTGTTGTAGTTTTTTTGCTTGCGCACCGCCTGCCCCACCACCAGATTACCGTCCTGCCCCAACACGAGAGTGTAGCCGTCGGCGGTGGCCTTGGCAGCGATCTCCGCGCCCAGCGCACCGCCCGCACCGGCACGGTTATCCAGCACCACAGCCTGCCCCAGCGCCTCGGTCAGCTTGACGCCGATAATGCGCGCGTAGGTATCGGTGCTGCCGCCCGGCGGAAACGGCACAATGAAACGTATCGGGCGCGTGGGATAGGCCTGTGCGATAACCGTGGATGACACCACAGCCAACCCGCACGCGGTAATAATCAGGGACGCTGAAATTTTCATGGCGATCAGTCTCCTATGGCAGATAGCGATGGCGAACCGGGCAAGCATATCAAGGGAGCGCACCTCGCGATATTATCTGCATAAATTTTAGCCTGAATTTTGCATAAAAAGGGTAAAAAATACCGCAAGTGCTTGATACAATGAGGATTATTGACTGCCCCACTCGTTAACGCCAACAGGTCTTTGCCCTCCATGGATTCTACGCCAGAACAACTGCGATTTGCTTCGATTCCGGGC
>CAMBGJ010000166.1 GCA_945865805.1 Bordetella parapertussis | reverse complement strand
GCCATCTCAAGCCTGCAATCGTTAACAAAGTCGCTACAATGCCCCTATGGAAAACGCGATCAAACTACTCCTACCGCTGGCGTCCCTGTGGTTGGCCGTTGGTGTGGCAGCCGCGCCCGGCGACGATGATTTCATGGCCATGCGCGAAGCGTTTCGCGTCAACGACGCGCGCAAACTCGATGCCCTCGCGCCGCGTCTGAAGGGTCATGTGCTGGAGCCGTACGCGGCCTACTGGCAATTGCGTGCGCGGCTGGACGACGCCGATCCGCAAACGGTGCGGGCGTTTCTCGCCGAGCACAAGGACAGCTTCGTCGCCGAGCGCCTGCGCGCGGATTGGTTGAAGCGGTTGGGCAAAACCCAGCAGTGGGAGTTGTTCGAGGCCGAGCGTGCGCAATTGGGCGAGGACGACATTGAAATCACCTGCTACGCGCTGCAATCGCGCGCGCGCACCGACGCCAATGCCGTGCGCGAAGCGCGCTCGCTGTGGTTCACAGAAAAAGACACGCCTGCAAGCTGCACGCCGCTGTTCACGCAACTCGTGGCATCCCATCAACTGAGCACGCAGGATATCTGGGCGCGTGTACGGTTGGCGCTGAGTGCCGGGCAGGTGGGTGTGGCCACGCGCGCGGCGGCATTTTTACCATCGGGGCAGGGGCCGAATCCCACCGTGTTGTCGGCGGTGTCGCAAAATCCGGCGACCCAGTTGGCACGGCCACTTGATGCCACCAGCCGCGCCGCGCGCGAGACCACCATGTTCGCGGCGTACCGGCTGGCGCGCACCTCGCTGCAACAGGCTGCCGCGCACTGGTCGGGCATGGAGTCACGCTTTACCGAGGACGAGCGCGGCTTTGTGTGGGGCCACATCGGTTTGCAGGGCGCGTTGCGCCACGATCCGCAGGCAGTGCAGTGGTATGCCCGCGCGGGCGCCGCCGATATGTCGGACTACCAACTCGAGTGGAAAGCGCGCGCGGCCTTGCGCGCGGGCGACTGGAAAACCCTGATCGCGGCGGTGGACGTGATGGTCATCGAAGGCAAGGATTCGCCGTGGCGCTACTGGAAAGCACGCGCGCTGAAGTCGCTGGGGCGTGACGCGGAGGCGCTGGCGCTGCTGAAGCCGCTGTCGCAGGAATACATTTTCTACGGCCAGCTCGCGCTGGAAGAACTCGGCGGCAAAATCAGCGCGCCGCCGCCGACTTATACGGCCACCGCAGCGGAAAGTCAGATGGCGGGCCAAACCCCCGGCCTGCGCCGCGCGCTGGCGCTCTACGCGCTGGGCCTGCGTGCGGAAGGCAATCGCGAATGGATGTGGACACTGCGCGGCATGGACGACAAAAAACTCATCGCCGCAGCCGAAGTCGCCAAGCGCCACGACATGCCCGATCTCGTCATCAATACCGCCGAAAAAACCGCCAGCGTGCATGATTTTCGTCTGCGGTATCACGCGCCGTACCGCGACGTGCTGAAACCCCACGCCGCACGCCATGGCCTCGACGAAGCGTGGGTGCTGGGTTTGATCCGCCAGGAAAGCCGCTTCATGGCCGAGGTGCGTTCCAGCGCCGGCGCGATGGGGCTGATGCAGTTAATGCCGGGCACCGCGCAATGGGTGGCGGGCAAAATGGGCCTGAAAAACTGGCGCTGGGGCAACGTTACCGACATCGACACCAACATCAGTCTGGGCACCTATTACCTGCGCCATGTGTACGACTATCTCGACAGCAGCGCGGCGCTTGCCACGGCGGCCTACAACGCTGGGCCGGGCCGCGCACGCGCGTGGCGGCCCGATCGCACCATGGAAGCCGCCGCCTGGGCGGAAACCATTCCGTTCAACGAAACGCGGCACTACGTCAAGCTGGTGATGGCCAATGCCAGCTACTACGCCAGCCTGTTTACGCAACAGACACAGTCGCTTAAGGCGCGCATCGGCGAAGTGGGGCCGGCGCGGCCAACAGAGAAGGCGCTGGGCGATACGCCTTGACGTCATTGTCGTGATAGTCGTACGAAGGGTGAAGGGCGAGGCGGATGGGGTAAACTTGCCGTTCTGTAAATCATTGTTTCGTAATCGATCAACATGAGCAACTCAACTAACTCAACCCTCTGCGTTTTGGGCGGTTCCGGCTTCGTCGGCCGCCACGTGTGTGCCGCGCTCGCGGCGCGCGGCCTGCGGGTGCGCGTGCCGACGCGTGACCGCGAGCGCGCGAAGCATCTCACCATGCTGCCGACTGTGGAACCGGTGACGGCGGACGTGCACGATCCCGCCACGCTCAAGCGATTGCTGCAAGGCTGCGATGCGGTGATCAATCTGGTGGGGGTGTTGCACAGCGGGCGCGGAAACGCGAGCTTTGCCGCAGGCCACGCCGAGTTGGCGCGCAATCTGGTCACCGCCTGCCGTGAATCCGGCGTGCGGCGGCTGCTGCACATGAGTTCATTGAACGCAGTGCCGACCGCCCCCAGTGAATATCTGCGCAGCAAGGGTGAAGCGGAAGCGGTGGTGCGTGAGTCAGGGCTGGATTACACCGTATTCAGACCGTCGATCATCTTCGGGCGCGAGGACAATTTTCTCAATCTGTTCGCGCAAATGCTGAAAAATTTCCCGCTGCTGATCGTGCCTGCGGCCGCCGCGCGTTTTCAGCCGGTGTTCGTGGGTGACGTGGCGCGGGTGTTTGCCGACGCGCTGCCGCGCCAGGACAGCATCGGCCAGAGCTACGATCTGTGCGGCCCCAAGGTGTACACCATGCTGCAACTGGCGCAGTTCGTGGCGCACACCACCGGGCGCGAGCGGCTGATTTTCGGCGCGGACGAACTGCTGACCAACATCATGGCGGTGGCGATGGAATGCCTGCCGGGCAAGCTGATGAGCCTCGATAACGTGCGCTCGATGAGCGTCGATAGCGTGTGCGACGGTTGCACGCTGCCGTTCGGCCTGGTGCCGGAGACGCTGGAAGCGGTGGCGCCCGCGTGGCTCGCGTTTCGCAGTCCGCGCGGCCGTTACGCCGCGTTTCGCGACCGCACGCGGGCCTGATGCGCGATACGTAAGTAATTGTTTTAAATGAAAACTTACACCGTAGGCGGTGCGGTTCGTGATGAGCTGCTGGGCCTGCCGGTGGTGGATCGCGACTACGTGGTGACGGGCGCCACGCCCGAAGCCATGGCGGCGCTGGGCTACAAAGCGGTGGGCCGCGATTTCCCGGTTTTTTTGCATCCGCAAACGCACGACGAGTATGCGTTGGCAAGAACCGAGCGCAAAACCGCGCGTGGCTATCACGGCTTTGCGTTTCACGCCGCGCCCGAAGTCACGCTGGAAGACGATCTCGCGCGACGCGATTTGACCATTAACGCCATCGCGCGCGATGAACACGGCGTCTTGTTCGATCCGCATCGCGGCGCGGCGGATATTCAGGCACGCGTGTTGCGCCATGTCAGCCCGGCGTTCGCCGAAGACCCGGTGCGTATATTGCGGCTGGCGCGGTTTGCTGCTCGCTTCGCGCCGCTGGGTTTTACTGTCGCCGAAGAAACCCTGCAACTCATGCGCGACATGGTCATCAACGGCGAGGTGGACGCGCTGGTGGCCGAACGCGTATGGCAGGAATTGTCGCGGGGGTTGATGGAAAAAAAGCCGTCGGCGATGTTCGATGCCTTGCGCACCTGCGGCGCGCTGGCGCGCGTGCTGCCCGAAGTCGATAAGTTATGGGGCGTGCCGCAGCGCGCTGAGCATCATCCCGAAATCGATACCGGCGTACATGTGATGATGGTCATCGATTACGCCGCCAGTCAAAACCATCCGCTCGACGTGCGCTTTGCCGCGCTGACGCACGACCTCGGTAAAGGCACCACGCCGCGCGAGGAATGGCCGCGCCACACCGCGCACGAAGAACGCAGCGTGGGCCTGGTCGCCGCGCTGTGCGAACGCCTGCGCGTGCCCACCGAATGCCGCGATCTGGCGCTGGTGATGGCGCGTGAACATGGCAATATTCATCGCGCGGCAGAGTTACGCGCGAACACGATGGTGAAGCTGCTGCAAAGCGCCGATGCGTTTCGCAAGCCCGAGCGTTTTGCACGGCTGCTGCAGGCGTGCGAATGTGACAAGCGCGGTCGGCTCGGGATAAGTGAGCGCGCGTATCCGCAGGCCGCGCGCATGGCGGCGGCGCTTAAGGCGGCGGCTGCGGTGGATGCGGGAGCGATTGCGAAACAGCAGACCGAGCCGGAACGCATTAAGGACAAGGTTTATCAGGCGCGGGTGGCTGCGGTGCGGGCTGTATTGAATGAGAATGACGGCTGACGCAACCCCCGTACCGTCATTCCCGCGAAAGCGGGAATCCATAACGCACGTGCCGCTTGCCGCTACGTATGGATTCCCGCTTTCGCGGGAATGACAGGGTTAATTAGGTACTTTTTTCAACGTTGGTTAGTGCTGAAAGCAAAAATCAAGGAACCCCCATGATCGACCTCTACACCTGGACCACCCCCAATGGCCGCAAAGTTTCCATCATGCTCGAAGAGTGCGGCCTGCCGTATAAAACGCACGCCATCAACATCGGCAAGGACGAGCAGTTCACGCCGCAATTCATCGCCCTGAACCCCAACAGCAAAATCCCCGCGATCACCGACAGCGACGGCCCAGATGGTACCGGGGGTCAGCCGCTGAATATCTTTGAGTCCGGCGCCATCCTGATTTATCTCGCCGAGAAAACCGGCCGGTTTCTCGCGCCCAAAGGCAAGGCCCGAAGCGACGCGCTGCAATGGCTGATGTTCCAGATGGGCGGGGTGGGGCCGATCTTTGGCCAGGTGCACCACTTTTTGCGCGCGGCCAAGGAACCGGTGCCCTATGCCATCGAGCGCTACGGCAAGGAAAAAGATCGCCTCTATCAGGTGCTGGACAATCACCTGAAATCGCATCAATATTTAGCCGACGATTACTCGATAGCCGACATGGCCACTTACCCGTGGGTGGCGCGTTACGAGTGGCACAAAACGGATTTGGCTGCCGTGCCGCATGTGAAGCGCTGGTTCGACACGATTTCGGCGCGGCCCGCAGTGCAGCGTGGTATGGCGGTGCCGGGTTAAGATGGCGTACATCGAGTCGGCGTGAACAAACAATGCATAACAGCGAGGGATGAATCATGCAACACAACCCGTTTTCGGCACGCCGCAGACAAGTGTTGGTCGGCGCTACGATCGGTGTCGGTGCGCTGGCGGCACCCGCGATGGTGATGGCCACTTCCGAGCCCGCGGTGCATTTTACCGGCGAAAAAGTGGTGGTGTCGGGCCGCGTCGTGAATGCCGAAGGACGCGCCCTGGTCGGCGCGCAGATCGAAATCTGGCAGGCCGACGCGCGCGGCGTGCGTGATGAACGCACGCTCGAAGTGGTTACCGCCGATGCCGACGGACGTTATTTCGCGGTGTTGATGGCCGACGGCGCCAGAGTGCAGCGCCTGCACTATCGCGTAAGCCATCAAGGGTATACCGCGAAGGTCACACAGCTGCACGCCAACGCCCATCAGCGTTCGGTGACGCTGATGCGCGACCCTCAAGGTGCCACGCGCGCGGCGTTTGAAATCACGCTGTCGCCGCGCAAGGTGCCTGCCGCCATCACGGCCACCGTGCCGGAAACCGTCGTACTGTAGCTGCGCGGCGCCAGACGCAATCTTCACCATGGGCGACAACGTTTCACCCTCGCGCCGTAAACTCATTCTCGCGGGCGCGGCGAGTCTGGCCGCCGCGCTGCCCGCCGCTGCGCAAACCTGCCGCAGCACGCCGCGCGATCAACTTGGCCCGTTTTATACGCGCGGCGCAGCGGAACAAAGCGAATTGTGCGCCAGCGGTACCGGCGGCAAAGAACGCCTGCAAGTCAGCGGGCGTGTATTGGGCGCCGATTGCAAACCCCTGGTCGGCGCGCTGGTTGAAGTCTGGCACGCCGACGCCAACGGCGATTACAGCAACTTCACGCGTGGCAAGAAAGACGATCCCGCCTGCCTGTTACGCGCGAGCCTCAAGACCGATGCCGAAGGCCGTTACACGTTTACCAGCATCGTGCCCGCTGAATATCCGGGGCGGCCGCGCCACATCCACTATCGCGTCAGCCACGCCGCACATGTAACGCTGGTGACGCAGCTTTATTTCACGGGCGATCGCGGGGCGGTAGAGGGGCTGACAGCGGTGCTGCAACGCGACGCGCAAGGCGTGGCGCGGGCGAGTTTTGATATCACCTTGAATCGCGTCTGACTCGGCCAGGGTGGGTAAGGCGCGGTTCAATCCGCGCTCAACTTCAAATCCCGCACGATTTTCCCCCAAGTCTCGATCTCCGCGCGAAAGTAAGCGCCGAATTCCTCCGGCGTGTTGCTGATCAACACAAAGCCCAGATCGTTCAAGCGCTTGCTGATGGCGGGATTGTTCAGCGATGCCACCGAGGCCTTATGCACGCGATCGATAATTTCGCGCGGCGTTTTCGCGGGTGCCACGACGCCGTACCAATTGCCGGATTCAAATTTCGCCAAGTTGGCAATGCCGCTTTCGGCTACCGTCGGCAGCTCGGGCAGCAGCGCAATACGTTTTTGACTGGTGACGGCGAGCGGGCGCAGGCGCTGTTGGCGCACTTGCGGAATAGCCCCAGCCACGGGCGAAAAATACACCGATGTTTCACCCGCGATCACGGCGGTGAGCGCCTCGCCGCCCGCACGGTAAGGCACGTGCAGCATGTCCACGCCAGCCTGGCGTTTGAACATTTCCGCTGAGAGAAACGTAAACGTGCCGACGCCCGCAGACGAATGATGGATCGCGCCGGGCCGCGTCTTGGCGAGTGCCACCAGTTCCCGCACCTATTTCACCGGCAGCGACGGATGCGTGACCAGGATCGCGGGCCCCGTGGCCAGCATCGACACCGGCGTGAAATCGCGAATGGGGTCATAAGCCAGTTTGCGATACATCGTGACGTTAACCGCGTGCGCCATGTTTACCATCAACAGGGTGTAACCATCCGCCGGCGCGCGCGCCGCGATTTCGGCGCCAATATTGCCCGCCGCGCCAGCGCGATTTTCGAGGATCACTTGTTGCCCGAGAATCTCGGGTAGGCCGCCCGCGTAAATGCGGCCGATGATGTCCGAGCCGCTGCCCGCCGAAAACGGCACCAGCACCCGCACGACTTTTTGCGGATAGTTTTGTCCAGCGGCGCTCGCGGCCGTCAGCAGCAAGGTCGTGCCCAGCATGGCTTTCGATAGTGAGTGAAGCATAGGGTTTATTGTAAGTATTTGTTTTTATTGATATTTTTAGTTAAAGACATAACGCCCGCCCTGCCATATCAGCAGTGCCGCCACGGCAAACAGAATTTTACGCAGCAGCTTTTGATACGTCTCAACACTGAGATACCGTTGCAAACGCTGGCCGGCGGCCATGCCCGCCAGCGCCACCAGCGTCAGCGGAATATTCGCCGCCGCCGCACGCAGACTCAGTTCACCTGCGCCCGCAAGCGTGGCGGCCTGCACCAGCTTGCCGCCAAGAAAACACAGGTTGAGTATCTGCGTCATGATGGTGGTTTCGACGCCGAGCAGCATAAAGTAAATCAGCAACGGCGGCAGCGAGTTATTCACCGAGCCGGAGAAAAACCCGCCGGTCAGACCAAAGCCCGCTTGCGCCACGCGCGGGCGGCGCATCAGCGCATCCCAGTTCAACAACGCGATCTGCTTCTGGTAAAGATAAATCAGAATAATCGCAGCCAGCAACAAACGCAGCGGCTCCTGCGGCGCTGCGATCAGCACACTGGCGCCGATGAACGAGCCGATCAGTGCGTACACCGCCACCGGCCAGTGCACACCCAGACTCGCACGCCAGTTGCCGCCCTGAATCACGCTGATGATATTCACCGTCATGTTCGGCAGCAGATTGAGCAGCACCGCCGTCTTGATGTCAGTCATCAGCGCCAGCAGCGGCGTGGATATCGCTGGAAAGCCAAAACCCATTGCGCCTTGCGATAGGCCGGCGGCGAACATCGTCAGCGTAATCGCCGCCCACAGCCAGGGTGAAAATTCGAGACCCATCACAAGGTGTGTGACTTGTCGCCGCGCGCAAAGCCCAACAGCGGCACAGCAAAATTTTTGCCGAGCGCGATGACTTTGAACAACTCGCCCATCTCGGCTGGCGACAGCAGCTTTTGCGCCTGTGCGGCCAACGGCGCGTAGGCGCGGGTGTTACTGGCGGGCGTTTGTGCCAGCAGTTCGGTGATGCCGCAATTGATCAAAAAATTCGCCTGCGAGGTATAACCCGCCAGCGCCGCACCCCCTGTCGCAGCGGCATCGGCCACCGCACTGAAATCGACGTGAGTGGTGATGTCCTGCAGGCCCACGAAGGCAAATGGGTCATCGTGCGCGTGATGACGGTAGTGGCACATCAAAGTACCGCTCGCCCGTTGCGGATGATAAAACTCGCGCGCGGGGAAACCGTAGTCGATGAATAGCAGCACACCGCGTGTGAGCAGACGCGTGAGGCTGGTAACTAGGGCGCGGGCGGTGAGGTTGATTTCCGACCGATAGTCATCGGCGGGTAGTTGTAGGCTTTCGGCGGCACGACGAACTTCTTCCGATGCCGTGGTTTCAAACCAATGAAAAGCATTATCGGCGGCGCTGTGTTTTACAAAGCACTCGAGTATTTCGCCGGCACAAGTTGTTACAACATGCGTCGGCGTCGCGTCCAGCACCTCATTCGCCAGCACCACGCCCTCGAATTGCGCGGGCAATGCATCCAGCCATTGCACGCGCCCGATCAGCGCAGGCGCACGCGCGGCGATGTGCGCACGTTGCCGCTCGCGCAAATCACCACTCAATTCCAGAATCCGATAATTGTCCGGCGCGCAACCCAACACCTGCATCTCGATCAGCAAATCCGCCGCCAGCGCGCCGCTGCCCGCACCGACTTCCAGCACGTTATGCAACCCTTCACCATGCAATTGCGCCAGTTGCCCTGCGATACAGCGTGCAAACAGCGGCGACATTTCCGGCGCGGTGACAAAATCGCCGCCCTCGCCCAGCTTGCGGCTGCCTGCGCTGTAGTAGCCGAGGCCCGGCGCGTAGAGTGCGAGTTCCATGTAGCGCGCATAGCTGATGCCGCCGCCCGCGGCAATGATTTCACCGGCAATCACCGCCGACAGTTGATCGCTTAACGCTTGCGCATCGGGCGAGGGCGCGGGCAAATGGGCAAGATGCGGCGGAATAATCACCTCGGGATGATCCCCGAATACGCTAAAATAAACAATACGTTATGAAGCTTCCCCTCGATCAAAAAACGGTGTTGGTGACTGCCGGTGCGCGGCGTGTGGGCGCGGCCATTTGCCGACGGCTGCATGCGGCGGGCGCGCGGGTGATGGTGCATTATTTGCGCTCGGGCAAGGACGCGCGCGCACTGGTGGCTGAGCTCAACGCACGGCGTGCCGGGTCGGCGGCGATGGTGAAAGCCGATTTGCTGGAGGCCGGGGCACCGGCGCTATTAGTCAAAACTACATTGAGCGCCTTTGGACGGCTGGATGCGCTGGTCAACAACGCGTCGAGTTTTTACCCCACGCCCGTGGGCAAGCTCAACGAAGCCGCATGGCAGGATTTGATCGGCACCAATCTCAAGGCGCCGCTGTTCATAGCCCAGGCAGCGGCAGCCGAGTTGAAAAAGCGCCGCGGATGTATCGTGAACATCGTCGATATACACGCGGAATTTCCGCTCAAGGATTACGTGATTTACAGCATAGCCAAAGGCGGCCTGGCGGCGTTGACGCGTTCGCTGGCACGCGAACTTGCACCAAAGGTACGCGTCAACGGCGTATCGCCGGGGCCGATTTTGTGGCCTGACAGCGAGATATGGAAAAGCACGAAAACCCGCCAAGCCATCGTCGATCGTACACTGCTCAAGCGCACCGGCGAGCCGGATGACATCGCGCGCGCAGTGGAATTTTTGATCACCGGCGCGCCCTATGTTACCGGGCAGATACTGGCGGTTGATGGCGGTCGCAGCATTTCACTATGAACACGCCCATGGACACACACGTAATACACATCACCCCGCGCAGCAACCAAGAGCGCAAGCAAGGCTACGAGTCGAACAAACTTGCCAAGCGTTTACGCCGTCTGGCAGGGCAGGCCATCGCCGACTTCGACATGATCCACGACGGCGACAAAATCATGGTGTGCCTGTCGGGCGGCAAGGACAGCTACGCGCTGCTGGATATTTTGTTGCACTTGAAAGAGCACGCGCCAATACACTTTGACCTGGTGGCGGTGAATCTCGATCAGAAGCAGCCACACTTTCCCGAGCACGTATTGCCCGAGTACCTCAAGCAACTCGGCGTGCCGTTTCGCATCGAGGAGCAGGATACCTACAGCGTCGTCAAGCGCGTGATCCCCGAAGGCAAGACCATGTGCTCGCTGTGTTCAAGGCTGCGGCGCGGCGTGCTGTATCGCGTGGCGAGCGAACTCGGTGCCACCAAAATTGCGCTCGGCCACCACCGCGACGACATCCTCGAAACGTTTTTGCTGAATATGTTCTACGGCGGCAAATTAAAAACCATGCCGCCGAAGCTCATGTCCGACGACGGCAAACACATCGTGATCCGCCCGCTCGCCTACTGCGAAGAAAAAGACCTCACCGAATGGGCCGAAGTAAAACAGTTCCCCATCATCCCCTGCACACTGTGCGGCTCGCAGGAAAATCTCAAACGCAAAGAAGCAAAGGCGCTGCTACGCGAATGGGAGAAAAAGTTTCCGGGCCGCGTGGAGACCGTGCTGACGGCTTTGCAGAACATCACGCCGTCGCATATGCTGGATCGGCAACTATTTGATTTTAAAGGAGTTTTTGCTACGGGATTGGCTGATCCTGAAGGGGATAAGGCGTTTGATGTGGGATGATTTGTAGTTTGATCTGACTGACGATATCGAAATACATGTTTTGCGACTGGCTACTCCCGGCCATTAACGGACTTTCACGGTTACATTTTAAAATCGGGCCGAATCCGCCTTTTCATTTAACTTGTCTATTGCGAGCTTTAGTTCGCGTTGAACGTTGCCGCGTCGGTCAAAGGAGTTTTGAGATACAAAGATCAGCACGAATGCTGCTTTGTCGATCTCGCGCCTGATTTCAAACTCCCAATTTTGCCCGGGTTTGAGGCAGCGACAATCAATCCAAACATTGAAACCTTGATTGACGAGGTAATCACAAAACGGCGTTACACGAGACTGATCGGCATTTGCATAACTTATAAAAATGGACGAGTCACTTTCAGTCATGGTTGTTAGGTGAGTTGGGGAAATTGAAAGCG
>CAMBGJ010000165.1 GCA_945865805.1 Bordetella parapertussis | reverse complement strand
CACCCATCCTTCCCAATCACCGCTCAACCCCGCTGCCGCCTTCCGACTTAATGGGTAGGGGAGACTGCGCTTGTCGTTCTGAAATGCTGTGATTTCAATTCCACATTCCGTCAAATGCTTGAGATCCGATTGTTTGTGCAACATTCGGGATAGGTGTTTTCGTACATGTTTTTCGCAGCGTAGTCGCGCCACGTGGCGCTTTTGTGCGCGCGTTCGGCGGTGGCTTCCATCACCGCCAGGGTTTCTTTCGACACACCCGCAGGCATGGCGAGTCCGCGTCCGCTGCCGACGTGAATGTTGTAGCCCAGCTCTTTCAGCGTCGGCACATCAGGCAGATTGGCCAGACGCCGCTCGGCGGGCACAGCGAGGATACGCAACCGTTTCGCCTCGACGCCGCTTAACACCTCGCTCACGTTTTCCGTGGTGAGATCAACGTGCTTGCCCATCACTGCGGCCATCGCATCGCTGCCACTCTTGAACGACACGTACTTGAATTTCGCGCCGGTGAGTTTTTCGATTTGATACTGTAAAAAGCGCGCGGTGCCGGTGGCCGAGGCGATGCCGTTGACGATGGTGTCGGGCGACTGTTTGGCGGCTTCGACGAGTTCCTTGAAATTCTTGTACTTTGAATCGATCGGCACCGTCACCGATTGCAGATCAAAGCCGAACAGCGCCACCGGCGTGTAGGTATCCAGGCCAAGCACGGAGTCGGGCCGGTTGGCCAGCGCCAGCACGATGGTGCTCGACAGCGACAGCAGATAATGCGGATCCCCCTTCTTTGATTTGATGAAGGTGGACGCCACCGTGCCGCTGCCGCCGGGCCGGTTGACGATGGTGAAGGGCTGCGGCAGCAGTTTTTCACGCTGGCTGATCTCGGCCACCAGCCGTCCGAACACATCCTGCCCGGCACCGGGGTTGCTGTGGATCACCATTTCAATGGGGCGGCTGGGGAACGTCTGCGCGTGCAGCGTTGCGGGCGCCAGCACGGCGGTCAGCGATAGTGTTGCGGCAAGCATTTTCAATGGTTGGTGCAGTTGCATAATCATCTCTCGGTTTATTTGTTTTCTGCGTACGGTGGTAGCGGGCGGTGCGGTGCGGGTTCATCCGGCTGTGCTTGGAATATTGACCACCGTGCCGTGGGGTTGGGTAAAGCGCCCAAACTCAACCCTGTCATTCCCGCCTGCGCGGGAATGACAGGAGTGGTTTATTGACCTGCACGAATCCCGGATGGCCTGCGGTGCGTAGCATAACTCGCCCGCAAATGCCGGTAGCTTTAATGCACGTTCGTGATCTAAGTATTTGTTTTTATGGGTAAAATTGTACTCATGCCGAGCGTAGTATGATGCACGCGACTAGCATGAACACACTCAACATCATCGGCGCGGGACGTGCCGGGCGCACGCTGGCGGCCTTGTGGCGCCGTCGCGGCGTGTTTGATATCCAGTGCGTGATGAATCGCACGGCCGCTGGCACGCGCGAGGCGGTCGCGTTCATCGGCGCGGGGGGTGCCTGTGAGCGCGTGCAGGCGTTGCAGCCCGCCAGCGTATGGCTGATCGCCACGCCGGATGGCGAGATCACGACTCTCGGCCAGGCGCTCGCCACCAGCGGAGTACTGCGCGCGGGTGATACCGTGTTCCAGCTAAGCGGCGCCACGCCGTCGAGCGAATTGCGTGCGGTGCTGCCTGCGGCCGTGTTCGTTGCCAGCGTGCATCCGCTGAAAAGTTTTGCCGACCCTGCCACGGCGGTGGCCAACTTCGCTGGCACCTGGTGCGTGATGGAAGGCATGCCAGCGGCGCTGGCCGTGTTGCAGCCCGCGTTCGAGCAGATCGGTGCGCGGGTGACGCAAATCGACGCACACCATAAAACGCTGTATCACGCCGCCAGCGTGATGGTGTGCAACTATCTCACGGCATTGATGGAGGCCGGCTTGCAGTGCTTTGATAAAGCCGGTCTGCCGCGCGCCACCGCCAGCGCGATGATGGAACCGCTGGTGCGCGACACGCTGGATAACGTATTCAAGCTTGGCACGATGAACGCGCTGACCGGGCCCATCGCGCGCGGCGATCACGCGGTGGTGGCGCGGCAACTCGATGCCTTGCAGGCCGCCGATGCGCCTTTGGCCGAGGTCTATCGCGCGTTGGGCGTGGTGGCGGTGGAACTGTCGCGCCAGCAAGGCGGGGCGAGCGAGGCTGCGTTAACCATAGTGCGGGATTTGCTACAGCCGCCACGGAACTTATAGGCTGTTATCACGTAAGTATTTGTTTTTATTGAATTATTTTTAGTGGCGTCTGTTACATCTGCAACACTTTGTTGCACATCCAACGTATGCGTTCACCGCACCCCCGGCGTTTTTAGAACTGGGCAATCACTAAAAGGAGAATGCCATGAAAGCGAATAAAACCCTAAAGTTGTTGACTGCCGCCACGCTGACAGCCGCCGCGTTGGCTGCGCACGCCGATCCACGCTTTGAGCGCGATGGCCGCGGCCCGCGCTTTAACGCACCGCCCGCCGAGGTGATGCATGGCCGGCCGATGGTTCACCCCGTGTACCGGCACGCGCCGCCGCCGGTGATGGTTTCGCATCGTCCGTATTATGCGCCAGTGTATCGCCCGGTGTACATGCCCGCGCCGGTGGTTGTGCAACGGCCTGTGTACGTGGAACGGCCGGTGTATGTTGAACGTCCGGTCTTTGTGGAACGACCAGTCTATGTGGAGCAACCGGTGCAACCGGTCTATGCGCCCGCACCGGTTGCGTATCCCGAACCCACGCCCGTGGCATACCCTGCGGCTGTGTCGTATCCCGAAGCGGCACCGGTCTACCACCCCGCGCCGGTATCGCGCACGAATACCGAAGGTGCGGTTGGTGGCGCGGTCATCGGTGGCATCCTCGGCAACGTGATCGGGGGCGCCGCCGGACGCGACAGTCGCGGTGCCGGTACTGCCATCGGTGCCATTCTTGGTGGCATGATCGGCAGCGGGTTTTAGACGCTTGCCGCGATAGTGGAATGTAGCAAGGGGCGGCCCAGGCTGCCCCTTGTTATTTTTGCTGCGCCACGCGCGTTTTCCACAGCTCCCACGGCCGATCCATGGCGGCATAGTTGGCGGCCTCCGCACCGGCGGCTTCGGCATCGTTGAGAAAATTGATTTCGCCTCCCCCCGTGGCGGCTGTCAGGCGCAATGCCTCGGCCTGCAGACGCGCATTCTGCTCGGCGTACACCGCGCGATACACCACCTGCCGTATCGAATCGCCCACCGCCACCGCGCCATGTCCACGCATCAACGCAAACGCGGCCTTGCCCAGTTGCGGCGTGCGGATCAGCATGTCGGTGGTCGGCCCGCCGGCGTCGCGTATCTCAAAATTGGGCACGCCACCGGCGAGAAATCCGCTCATGTGCGAAATGGGCCGTAACGGGGCGTTGGTTACGCCGAAGGGAATCACCGCTGGCGAATGATTGTGCACCACCGACTGCACGTCGGCGCGCACGCGATACACCTCGCTGTGGATGAAGCGTTCGAGATAGGGTTTGCGGCCGCGCGGATCAACGGGATTGCCGTCAAGATCAAATTCCATGATGTCTTCGGCCTTGACCTTGCCCGGCGCGATGCTGCGCGAAAGCAAAAAGCGGTCGGCGCGCGTGGGGTGACGCACGCTGACGTGGCCAAAGCCATCCACCACGCCTTCGTGGTACAGAATGTGATTGGCGGTGACGAGGTCGTTGATGAGGTCTTCTATTCCGGCGTGTTCAGTCATGGCGTTTCAATAGTCAAAAAATACCGTTTCGCGTGGCCCCTGCAAATGCACATTCCATTGCAAGCTGCCATCCGCTGCCTTGGCAGCAATCAACGTCGCGCGCCGCGCAGCCGGTATCAGATTCAACACCGGATCAGTCGCATTTGCCGCCTCGTCCGGAAAGTAAATCCGCGTCATCAGCTGCTTTAACAGCCCGCGCATAAAAATCACCACGGTGATATGTGGCGCTTGCTCCCGGCCCTGAAGTGCATCGGGGCCAGCCACCTTGCCGGGTTTGATGGTGGTCAGCCGAAAGCCGCCTTGCGCATCGGCCAGCACGCGGCCGAAGCCTTTGAAGTTTTCTTCGAGCAGTTTTTCCTGCGTGTCGTCCGGGTGGGCGTATTTGCCGTGGGCATTCGCCTGCCAGGTTTCAATCACCGCATCGGTCACCGGTACGCCGTCGCCGTCGAAAATTTTGACGTTGATCACGACACGCTCGCCTGCCACACCGGCGGGCGCCACATCTGGCACAGCGGCTTTTTCAAAACCGATGGAGACAAACGGGCCGACGGTTTGTGCGGCGGTCAGCAATAGACTCATCGCTTTATCTCCTTTGTTTCCTTTGTTTCCATGGGCGTCGCGTCGCGTCCGCGCAGGATCATATCGAAGCGGTAGGCGATGGCGTATTCCGGCTGGGTGTTTTCCCAATCGAAGCTCGACACCAGCCGTGCACGCGCCTTGTCGTCGGGCACGCTCAGATACATGGGGTCAAACGCCAGCAGCGGATCACCGGGAAAATACATCTGCGTCACCAGCCGCTGCGCGAACCCCTGCCCGAACAGCGAAAAATGCAGATGCGCCGGCCGCCACGCGTTGTAATGATTGCGCCACGGATAGGCACCGGGCTTGATGGTCTTGAAGCGATAGTGGCCTTGCGCGTCGGTGACCACGCGGCCAAAGCCGGTGAAGTTGGGGTCGAGCGGCGCATCGTGGTTATCCACCGGGTGTTTATAACGGCCTGAAGCATTTGCCTGCCACAGCTCCACCAGTGCATTCGTCACCGGCTTGCCGCCTTCGTCGAGCACGCGGCCTGACACGATCATGCGTTCGCCCAGCGGCTGGTCCGCGTGCTGCGCCGTGAGATCGTAATCCGTGTCGGCGACATCGCGCGCGCCGAACAGCGGCCCGGTGATCTCGGACAGCGTTTGCGGGATCTGCACCAGCGGCTGGGTGGGCGCGCGCTTGACGGTGGAACGATACGCCGGATACAAATAATCCGGCTGGGTGTTGAAATGGGATTTGCGGTACGGCTGCGGGTCGCTCATGCGGCGTGCTCCTTAAGAACGGCACGCACGATTATACGGGAGCACGCCACGCGGCATGGTGCTGCCGCTGTGGCGTCCGTGGTGCACGCGGCGTCAACGCCGCGTGCGGCGCAACGCTTACGCCAGCACCTGCGACACCTGCTCCTGCCGCAGTATCTCGAACACAAACGATGCCAGCTCCGGCCCCATCGCGTCACGCGCGGATATCATGCCCACTGGGCGGCCATCTTCAACCACTGGCACGTGACGGAAGCCGCCCTGGTGCATCATCTCCATCGCGGCATTAAACGAGGCATTGGGACTGACGGAACGCGGATTGCTGGTCATCACGTCCGCCAGCGTGGTGGAGGCGGCATCGCGGCCCTCGGCCACCACGCGGTTCAACGCATCGCGCTCGGTGAATATGCCCACCAGAAAACCATGTTCGACGACCATCATCGCGCCGATGCGCCGCTGTTTCATGATCTGCGCGGCTTCTTGCACATGCATGTTGGCGGGCGCGGTGACGGGTTGTTGTGTCTGAATAACGTCGCGTATGGTGCGTTCCATGATGGCTCTCCGAAGTGGGCGTTCGTTGGTCCAGCGGTGGTAACAAGGGTGGCGCTACAACGGTCCAATCAACCTGCAAAAATCACGCTACGCCCGTGTGACAGGCCGGTCAAAAAAAAGGTTTTACAACCGCACGTGAGCGATTATCATGTGACGGATGCGCGCGGTCGCTGCTGACGGGCGGCTGCTCTGGTAGCGCGGTTTTAATGTAAGTATTTGTTTTATTTAAACTTTTTAAAAGGTTGGGCCATGATGAGCGACAACACGGCAGCCAAGTTACCTTCCGACATCGGCGGCGTGCACGCTGGGCCGGTGGACACCAGCGATCACGGCATGAAGCACTGGGAGCGTCAGGCCAATGCTTTTCGCTCAGTGGTGCAGATGGCCAAACTGACCTGCACCGATGAGCTGCGCCGCGCCGCCGAAGATCTCGGCGAGCGTTACAAGGACATGCAATATTTTGAAATCACCACCAGCGCCATGCGTACCGTGTTGCTGGAAAAAGGCGCGTTCACCGAGCAGGAGCTGGCGGCGAAGATGGCGGAAATCCGCGCGCGCTTTAATGTGCCTGATGAAATGCAGTCGCCGCTCAAAAAGGCGGCCAATGCCACAAAAGCGGTGCAGAAATGAGCGCGGGGTTCACCTTTAAATCCACCTACGCCCCCGCGCCGCTGCGGCGTTACAACACCGGCGACAAGGTGGTGGTGAAACGCGCATTCCCGCCAGGACACCGCCGCACGCCGCAATACATACGCGGCAAACAAGGCGTGATCGAGCGTATCTGCGGTGCCTATCCCAACCCCGAAGAACTTGCCTACGGCTTTGATGGCTTGCCAGCCAAGGTGCTTTACCGCGTGCGCTTTTTACAGACGCATGTATGGCCGGGTTATGCCGGGCCGGCGAATGATGTGATCGAGATGGAAATTTACGAGCATTGGCTGGAGCCGGTGAACGGCTAAGCGCTTTTGAACCTAAAGTGAGATACCCATTATGACCAACCCCACCCACGACTATTACGCACGCAGTCATCACGACCATGATCACGCACACGATCATGATCACGACGACCACGCGCAGCCCAATCCCGCGAACGAACACGATAACGGCCCGCCCGGCGAGTATGAAATCATGAGCCGCGCGATGCAGGAGTTGCTCGAACAAAAAGGCATCATCACCGCCGCGCAGGTCGCCAAACGCATCGAGCAGTTTGACGAGGAATTCCCCTATCGCGGCGCACAGATTGTGGCGCGCGCGTGGGTGGATGCGGCTTACAAACAGCGCCTGCTCGACGATGGCCGCGCAGCGTGCGCCGAGGCCGGCGTGATGCTCGAAGCCGAACGCCTGATCGCGGTGGAAAATACGCCCGAAGTGCATAACATAATCGTCTGCACCTTGTGCTCGTGTTATCCGCGCACCCTGCTCGGCATGCCACCCACCTGGTATAAAAGCCGCAACTACCGCTCGCGCGTGGTGTTCGAGCCGCGTGCGGTGCTGCGTGAATTCGGCACCGTGCTGCCCGATAGCGTCGCCGTACGCGTGCACGACTCCAACGCCGACATGCGTTACCTGGTGGTGCCGATGCGCCCTGCGGGCACCGACGGCTGGAGCGAGGAAAAACTCGCGGGGCTGATCTCGCGCGACATGCTGGTGGGCGTGACAGTGCCAAAAGCATCTGCATAAATAATCAATAAAAACAAATAGTTACGATGAATCCTCTTGCCCGGATGGATGCTGCCTGGGCTGCCCAGCTCGTCGCCGCGTTCGACGCCAGCGGCGTGCATCGCATGTGCACGCCGGGCGATTTTGCCAGCGGCGCATGGTTCGAAGCCGAAGCCGCACAGACTGGTGCGGCAGTCGTGCGCATGCCCGTGCCCACGCAACGCACCGTCATTCACGAGGCGTATCTCGACTGCGCGGGTCACCGCATCGACGGCTTACCGATGTTTGATTCGCCGTCATGCACCGATGTGTCAGGTGCATTGTGTTCGAGCGGTAGCAACGGTGCCATCGGTTACGCAGAATTTCCGCCCAATGCGGCATCCATCAAGGGCCAGCCGCTGGAACAACTGCGGCGCGCCACGTCACATCAGGCGTTGGTTGTCGCCACGCGTGTGAGCGGTGATTCGCTGTCGCCGATCAACGCCCAGTACTTCAACACGCCCTTTGGCCCGCCGGTATTGCTGGTCGCCGGTATGCATCATGCCTTGCTCGCAGAACTGTCCGCCCGGCAAACACCCGCGCGGCTGGTGAGTCACTACACGCGCGAGGCGATGGCGTCCTTCAACATTGAAGCGCGTGTCAGCGGAGCGGCGAGTAGCGCGAGCCCGATAGCCGTGGTCACGCCGCGCACCGGCTGGTGGGAATCCACCGCCGAGCGCGCGGGTGGCATGGTGGCCTGGCTCGCGGCTATGGAGGCTGCGGCGGAACTCAAACGCAGCACCACGTTAAAGCGCGATGTTGTGGCGTGGGCCACTTGCGGCCACGAGCTCGGCCACATCGGCCTGCAGGAACTCACGCGGCTGAACGGCCCCACGGTCAGCGGCGCAAAGTATTGGCTGCATCTCGGTGCGAATCTCGGCGGCGCGGGCAACCTCACGATGATGGTGCGCGCCACGGTCAAGGCGGACGCCGAGGCCATGCGCGATCTGCTGGTAGCCGAGGGCTACCCTGCGCAGCACATCCTGGTTGAACCCGACAGCAAACTCTCCGGCGAAGGCCACGACCTGCATCATCTCGGCGCGAAGGTATTGTCGCTGGCCGGCAGCAATCTGCATTTTCACGCGGCGAGCGACCGTTGGCCGGGTAACGTGAATGCGGCGGGCATCGCGTCGATTTCACGCGCGGTGGCGCGCTGGGTGGCCGGGCAAGCAGGGTAAGGCGGGCAGGTGGGAAGCAGGTGATAAGCCGATGAGAAAAAACTTTGGAGCGCACGCATGAACTCAAGTGACAGCGGAAACAAATCACAACCGGTGCGCCCGCATCCGGTCGATGCCCATCTGCGTTCAACCCCCGGCAACGTCACCTGGGGGCTGATCCCCGCGAATGCCCCGCCGGTGCTGCGCATTGCATCGGGCCAGACCGTGCGCATCGACACCGTCTCGCAGCAGGGCATCACTGCGGGCATCGATCCGGTGGAGTTCTTCGGCGCGGCCGGCATCGACCCCGGCCAGGTGCTCGATGACGTCAAGCAAATCTATCGCAACGTAAAGCGCGAACCGGGCGCGGGCGGACACGTGCTAACCGGGCCGATTTACATCGATGCTGCGCGTCCCGGCGACATGCTCGAAGTGCGCATACTCGACGTCGAGTTTCGCATCGACTACGGCGTCAACAACTCGGGGCCCGGCATGGGCGCGGCACCGGAACTGCTTACAGAAGTGGCACGCAACATCATTCGTCTGGATCTCGAACGAGGCGTGGCGAAATTTTCGCCGCGCATCGAACTGCCGCTGGCACCCTTCATGGGCATCATGGCCGTAGCACCCCCGCCCGCACAAGCGCCGGCAAATACCCGGCCGCCCGGCGCCTTCGGCGGCAACATCGATCTCAAAGTGCTGACGCGCGGCGCGACCCTTTATCTGCCGGTATTCAACGAGGGCGCGCAGTTTTTTACCGGCGACGGCCACGGCTTGCAGGGCGACGGCGAAGTCAACGGCACGGCCATCGAAATTTCACTCACGCCCACGCTGCAATTCATCGTGCATCCCGGCGCGGGCCGCGATATGAAATGGCCGCGCGCCGAAGATCGCGACTGCCATTACGTCATGGGCATGGACACCGATCTGGACGAAGCCGCGCACCTTGCCATTGTCGAAAGCGTCGCTTTCCTGCAAGCACGCGCGGGCTTGAGCGCGGCGGACGCCTACGCATTGACCAGCCTAGCTGTGGATTTTCGCATCGGCGAAGCGGTTAACCACGTCAAGATGGTTTACGGGGCGATTCCGAAACGGTTGTTGATGCAGTAAGTGGTTGCCGTGGTTAAACGCTGGTGCGGCCTTGCACACAAAATCGGCATCAATAAAGCGGAACAGGGTCTGCTATTGGCGCAAGGGCGACATGCTGATCTGGGACAACCGCGCCGCCATGCACAAGGCGCATTTCGATTACGACCCGACAGAATTCCGCCTGCTATACCGCGTGCTGGTGCGTGGGGAGCAGCCGATCGCGGCGTAGGTATTCAAGCCGGAAGGAGCGCAGCGCATTCCGGGGAGCGGGAGTAACACAGATTAGCTGAATCCCGGATTTCACTGCGTTTCATCCGGGCTTGCTGGGCGAAGGTGTTTAAGGCGGCGGGGATTGCGCCGCAGTAGCCGGCTTGATTTCGGTATCGTTGAAGACCAGCCTCGCCGAGGCGGCACAGGCGCAACAAGAATTTAATTAATAAAAACAAGTACTTACATTACTCACCCCTCGCCGGCGCGCCTCATTATCATTGCGCCGCTCATTAAATGAAATTATTATTTCATTATTCATGTTTTTATGAAATAATAATTTCATTATGGCAAAGAAAACAGCACCCCTGCTGCCCGACCTGAACCGCCTGCTCGCCGGCCTTGGTGACAACCTCCGCCTCGCACGCCTGCGCCGCCGCCTGACCGCAATACAAGTAGCCGAACGCGCGGGCATGTCGCTACCGACATTGCGTGCGTTGGAACGCGGGCAATCTGGCGTCACCATCGGTGCTTACGCTGCGGTGTTGCGCGTGCTGGGTCTGGACAAAGACCTCGCACTGATCGCCGCCGCTGATCCGCTGGGGCGCAAATTGCAGGATGCACAACTCGACATCGGCGCCAAGCCACGCCGCCGCGTGGCCGCGCCCCCGCCCACTGCATAACGCAGCCATGGCACAAATCAAACCACCGGCAAAACAACGGCGCATTCTGGTGTACGCCGACTGGCACGACTTGGGCGCACCCGCGCCAATGGGCGTATTAACGGCATCCCTGACACGCGGCGAGGAAATCTTCGCCTTCGAATATGAGCACGCATGGCTTGAAGGCACGCATCGGCTCGCACTCGATCCGCACTTAAGCCTCTTTGGCGGGCCGCAATATGCGCTCGGCGAGCGCGGCAACTTCGGCCTGTTTCTGGATTCAAGCCCGGATCGCTGGGGCCGGCTGATCATGGATCGACGTGAAGCGCGCGATGCCCGCCACGAGGCGCGCGCGCCGCGCAAACTGCTGGCATCGGATTATCTGCTCGGCGTACACGATGCACACCGCATCGGCGCGCTGCGTTTCAAGGCAACATCGGATGGCCCCTTTCTCGATAACCGCACCGAACTCGCTGCGCCGCCGCTCGCGTCACTGCGCGAACTCGAAGCCGCTGCAATGGGCATTGACAGCGACGACGCCGAGAACAACCCTGCGTTCGATCAATGGGTGCGTCTGCTGATCGCACCGGGCGGCTCGCTGGGCGGCGCGCGCCCGAAAGCAGGCGTGATCGACGAAGACGGCGCACTGTGGATAGCCAAATTTCCGAGCACGCGCGACACCCGCGATACCGGCGCGTGGGAAACGGTGGTGCATGACCTCGCGCGCGCGGCGGGTATCGATGTCGCGGAATCGCGGGCGCAGCGCTTCGCCGCGAGACACCACACCTTCATCACCCGCCGCTTCGACCGCACGCCCACGCATAAACGAATCCATTTCGCCTCGGCCATGACCCCTTCTAGCAGCCTGTCGGACTTAGCCGGCAGAAATTATGTGCATAGTTGGA
>CAMBGJ010000164.1 GCA_945865805.1 Bordetella parapertussis | reverse complement strand
ATCTGGCGGTGGGCGTTTTATACGATGGCGCGGGCGACGACAGCTATCGCGGCGAGAGTCTGGTACAGGGCGCGGCGACCTCCAATGGCATCGGCATTCTGATCGATACCGGTGGCACGGATCAGTGGCAGCTGGGCGGCGGGCAGGGTTGGGGCGATGCCGACGGCGCGCGCGGCATGCCCACGATGGGTCTCATGTTGCATGATCCGACGCGGGCCACCCATACGCGTGCAGGCAAGTCGTTTTCGTCTTCCGCAGGCAGCATCGGTCTGGGCGGGCCGCTGGCACGCGTGCATGTTCCGGCGGCGACTCCTGCGGTGGCGGTAGGTGTGTGCCCGGCGATCGACAGTGGAACAACCGTATTGGCAGAGCTGCCGATAACCGAGGCGCTATCGCGCGCCATGCCCGGACTGGCGGGCGGCAAGCCGGACGCGGCGGCGTATGCACACGCGCTGCGGCAATTGACCACGCGGCTGCGCGACAGCATCGCCGAACTGCCGCGCGACGATTTCAATGTGCTGTGGACGCTGGGCCGCGTACTGGAGTGCGCCGCGCAGGCAGCGACGGAGGCTGAAATCGATGCGCTGCGCCGCGATATCGAACAGGCGCTGCGGGTTGAACCGGCGCATGCGTTTGCCGGGGTGTTGCTAACCGTGTTGCGCTCGCGCCCGCTGGCGGCAGCGCGCATGCAGACTTTGCTGCAACCGCTTACGCGGCATCCGGCGTGTTCCGTGCGTGCAGGTGTCTTGCGTCTGATGGAAAGCAGCGGGGTCGGCGAATTGAGCGAACCAGTGGAGTCACTGACACAACGCGCGCAAGCCGGGTTGACGGATGCCTGCTGGCGGCTGCAATTGGCCGCCCGCGATGTGCTGCGGCGTTTAAACGTGCCGTTCGATGAGCAGCGATTACCGCTGTTTTTGCGGCTGGGGCCAGCGCAGTGACCGTGCGTTTACCGTGACACCGGCGTCAATCCATTCTCACGCATGACGCGCGCGGCGGGTTCGCTGCACAGTCGTTGTATCAAGGCTTGCGCTGCATTGCGGTGTTGCGTCCCCACACCGATGCCCGCAGCGAACAGGCTGTTGAGTTGCACCGCATCCGGCAGCAGACCGATCAAGTCCACGCCCTTTACCGCGAGTATTTCGCTGGCCTGCTGAAAGCCGAGTTCTACTTCGCCGCGCAGCACCACTTCGCCGACCAGCCCTGAGGCATTGATCTTGGCTTTGGCGTTGACCACATCGGCGATGCCGAGCTGCGCGATCACTTTTGCCATGTGGATGCCGCTTTGGCCAGCTTTGGAATACGACACCGATTTGGCTTCGAGCAGTGTGCGCTTTAACGCATCCACGGTGCTGATGTCGGGCCGGGGCTCACCGGCGCGCACACAGGCACCGATACCCGCCGAGGCGAGATCGGTGCGCGTGCCGGGAATAATGTGGCCTTCGGCCGTGAGTGTATCGAGCGCGCTGGCGGTAGCGATAATCAAATCCGCCGTTGCGCCGCCGCGCATGGCTTCCAGCGTGTGATTAGTGGAGCCGAAATCCACCGTGGTGGTGATGCCGTTCGCGCGATCAAACGCGGGCAGGCTGTCGAGCAGCACGGTGCGCAGCGCGTTGCTGCCGAAAACCTTGAAGGCGATGCTCATGGGCGCGATAAAGCGATGTGACGTAACTATTTGTTTTTATTGATTATTTTTAAGCTACTTCATGCGCCGCACAGCCTTCAGCCGCTGTGTGTTGTCGCCCGCAAGATGGGTCCAGATGATGCCGTCGCGTACTAGTTTTTGCGTCATCGCATCCATCATGCCACCGTGGGCACCATGCACATTCATGTTCAGTTTGGTTACGCGTTGCAGCACGTCCGAGGCGTAGGCCATCACCAGCACCGGGCTTAACGAGCCGTGCAACTTGGTATCCATGTCCCACGCACAGCGCATCACGTACGAGCGCAGCGTTTCGGTGAGCATGTGCATTTCGTGGATGTTGAGCTGCACCAGTTGATGATCGTAGAGCGGCTTGCCGGCGCGCTTTTCTTTTTTGGCGAATTGCATGGCGTATTCGCAAGCGGCATCGCAGATGCCCAGCGCGTTGGCGGCGAGTTCAAAGTCGCTGAACTCGGCAGCGACACCGCTGCGCACTTTTTGCCCCTTGTGCGGCTCACCCACCAGGTTGGCGTGCGGCACGCGCGCGTCTTCAAAAATGAGTTCCGCGTTCTGGTAAAAGCGCCAGCCCGCCTTGTTGAACACCTTGCCGATGCGAAAGCCCGGCGTGCCCACCGGCACCATGAACACCGTGGTGCCCTCGCGCGCGTTGACGGTGGTGTCCGAGCGCGCGTTGACGAAAAACAGTTTGCCCACCGAGCCGTTGGCGATGAAGGTTTTTTCGCCGTTGAGTATCCAATCGTCCCCTTTACGCTCGGCCTTGACCCGGAAGCCGGATGTCACGTCGTCCGGCGGATAACGGTTGTCCGAGCCGGAGTTCGGTTCGGTGCTGGCCGAGCCGATGACATAGGTGTCGTCTTTCAGGAACGGCGTGAGGAAACGATCCTTCTGATCTTTGGTGCAAAACTCGGCGATCAGATGGCTCCACTTCCAGTTCTGGCTGAAGGCCTTGGACATCGCGCTATCGGCCTTGGCGAGTTCCGCCATCACGATGGCCTGCGTGATGAAGTCAGCACCGATGCCGCCCAACTCTTTGGGCACGGTAAAGGTGCGAAAGCCCAGCTTGGAACCGGCCTTGATGATTTCCCAATCCCACGGCTCGCGACCGCCTTCGATCTGGTCGCGCTTGAGCGAGGCGGGCAGCAACACTTCCTTGGCAAAATGTTGCGCCTCATTTTTCCAGCGGCTTTGTTCTTCGTTCAGGGCGAAATCCATGGGGGGTGTCCTCATAAAAGTGCAGAACAGTCTAACAAATAACGCCGCCGCACCGCTAGTTCAGTCCGTGAAATGGACGGTTTTCACAAAACACCCGCACGCGGCGCAAGAGAGCAGTGGCGCGAATCGTGGGGCCATCGTGCGCGTGGTGCGTCTGGCGCGCGTTGCAAATCCGCCAGCAGCGGCGCACACTCAATGGCATAAAAAGGGGAGACGATTCATGGGAAGTGCGCATGGCAGGAGGATGCTGAATTCCTGGCGTTACGGTGGTGGTACGTTGTTCGCGGGGTTATTTATGACGTTACTAACGCTGTTGTCGCCGCCCGCGCAGGCACAAGCGTACCCGGTAAAACCGCTGCGCTTGATTGCGCCGTTTCCCACCGGCGCGTCGCAGATTCTGGCGCACCTGCTGTCGGAAAAACTCGCCGAGTCGTTGGGCCAGCCGGTGGTGGTGGATTACCGCCCCGGTGGCGGTGGCAACATCGGCGCCGAGGTCGCGGCGCGCGCGGCGCCCGACGGATACACCCTGGTGGTGTTGAGCGCCTCGCACGCCACCAGCGCCAGCATGTACAAAAAACTCAAGTACGACCTGATCAAAGATTTCGCGCCTGTGTCGCTGGCCGCCACCGTGCCGCAGTTGGTGGTGGTGCATCCCTCGCTGCCGGTGAAAACGCTGAAAGACCTTGCCACGCTGGGGCGCACGCATCCCGGCAAGCTGAGTTACGGCTCTGGCGGCGTCGGCTCGTCGGGGCATCTGGCGGGCGAACACTTTGCTGCGCTCAACAAAATCAGCATGGTGCATGTGCCGTATAAAGGTGCCAGCATCGCGTTGACCAACATCCTATCCGGCGAATCCGACATCGTAATCGTCACCGTGCCCGCCACCATCCCGTTCATCAACGCTGGCAAGTTGCGCGGTCTGGCGATCCTTGACACCAAGCGCGTGCCACAGTTGCCGCAACTACAGACCAGCGCCGAGGCCGGCATGCCCGATCTTTTGATGACCACCTGGTACGGCGTCGCCACACCCGCTAACGTGCGCAGTGACATCATCGTGCGCCTGCACAAAGCCGTGGTGTCGGCAATACAAGCCAACGAGGTGAAGCAGCGCCTCGCCAGCGTAGGCATGGACGCGAGCGTCTCCGCCACGCCGGCCGAGTTTGGCGACTATATGCGAGCCGATGTCGCGCGCTGGACGAAGGTGATACGCGAGGCGAAGATACAGGTGGATTGAGGGTGTGCGACCTACGGAGGGTCCGCTGCTCCCGCCATAACGGCTTGCGGCCAGCACGGATATTGTGGGCATCAAAATCGCGCCCGCGGTCAACTGTGATCATAGCCCCATCGTCGCACGGCTCACCATGCCGGCAATCACGCCCAGCTACGTCCACCACAAACGCGTTTGTGCAATGTCCATGATTACAACCCCGCCGGGCCGCCGTCACGCTCCCACGGATTTGTGGTGTGCGTGTTGAACGGGTAATTTGTAACAGCTTCCTGCACTGGCGCCGCAAACAGGTACTTGCGCATTACGCTGCCCGCCGCCACCGCGAACATTGCGGCACAGGTCAACAGCTTGGCTTCAGGGTGGGGGATCGCCGCCAGTGCTGCCACGCCGCCCGTTACGCCAAACAGCGGGCCTGCATTCATCATCACATTCGCCATCGTCGCCGTCGTGCTATTCGCGTTCATGTTTGCTGCCTTTCTGTGGTTGCGTGATTGATTCAGAACATTGAGAACACGGGCGCAGTGTGGCGACACGGTCTGTAGGTATCAATAAATGCTGGAAAGGTGGCGTATTTCTGGCTGTAAGTATCGAATAGTGATACTTTTGCTGGCGTCGATTCTTCACGGAGCGAAAACCATGAGCTACGCCTACCTGTTCGAGGGCCTGAAAGCGCACTACCGCGCACGCGGGCTTAACTACCGCGATGTGGCCAAGACGCTCAAACTTTCCGAGGCGACCATCAAGCGCATTTTTTCCACCCGCGATTGCACGCTGGCGCGGCTGGAGCAACTGTGTGCGGTGGTGCAAGTCGATCTTGCCGACATCGCGCGTGGCGCGCCGCGCACCTCGCGGCTGATCACGCAACTGACCAAGGCGCAGGAGCAGGAGCTCGTCGATGACCTGCGGCTGCTGATTGTGGCGGTGTGCGCGATGGGCAACATGCCCCTGGCCGACATCGTGCGCGTCTATGCCATCGCAAAAACGCAGTGTATTGGCCTGCTGGCGAAACTCGATCGCATCGGCTTTTTGGATTTGCAGGAGAACAACCACTACCGCCTCCTGGTCGCGCGCACTTTTCAGTGGATACCCGATGGCCCCATCATGCGCTGGACCAAACAACAGGCCAGCGATTATTTCAACTACCCGTTCATGCAACCGGGTGAGATGTTGCGCATCGTCAACGTCCGCGTGTCAGCTGAAGCACGCGTGGCGCTGCTCGAGCGCATGGAACAACTCGCACTGGAATATGCCGAGCAGCACAACGCGGATTCGTGGCTGCCTTTAGAACAACGCGAGACGATCAGTTTGTGTTTGGCGGTGCGACCATGGGAGCCAGCGGCGTTTGCGAAGTTGTGGCGGGCGGCGGCAACGTAAGGGGTAGTAGGGGGCAATCCTGTTGCGCCGACAGCCCGTAGGCCGGAACGCATAGCGGTTCCGACACACTGTGGCACGCCCCATCATCGCTGTCGGGACCGCTATGCGTTCCGGCCTACAGACCGTGTCGCCAAAAACGCCGCCAATACCCGCGAGGTATGCGAGCGCTTGGGCAGCCGCGCCAGGTCCTGTGGCGTGCCTTGCGCCACGATGCGCCCGCCTGCATCGCCGCCTTCGGGGCCGAGGTCGATGATCCAGTCGGCGTCGGCGATGACATCCAAGTTGTGTTCGATCAGCACCACGGTGTTGCCCGCATCGACCAGCCGGTGCAGCACGCGGATGAGTTTTTCCACGTCGGCCATGTGCAGGCCGACGGTGGGTTCGTCGAGGACGTAGAGGGTCTGGTTGCCACGTCTTCCCTCACCTCCAGCCCCTCTGCTTCGCTGCAAGTGTTCCCTTGTCCCGGGGGGAGAGGGGAGTATTCGCACCTTGGCGAGTTCGGTGACGAGTTTGATACGCTGCGCTTCGCCGCCAGACAGCGTGGGGCTTTGCTGGCCTAGCGTTAAGTAGCCGAGGCCCACCTCTTGCAGCAGCGTCAGCGCGTGGTGTATCGACGGATGTGCCGAGAAAAATTCGGCGGCTCCGTCCACGCTCATGCGCAGCACGTCGCCGGCGGATTTGCCTTTGAACAGCACTGCCAGCGTGTCGGCGTTAAAGCGTGCGCCGCGACAGGTTTCGCACGCCACGCGCACGTCAGGCAAAAAACTCATTTCGATTTTGCGCATGCCCTGGCCTTCGCAGGTTTCGCAGCGGCCGCCGTTGGTGTTAAACGAAAAGCGGCTGGCGCTGTAGCCGCGCATGCGCGCTTCGGGCACTTCCGCGAACAGGCGGCGTATCGTGTCCCAGAAGCCGACGTAGGTGGCGGGGCACGAGCGCGGCGTTTTGCCGATGGGGGTTTGATCGACTTCGAGCACGCGGCCTACCGCTTGCCAATTCGACAATGCTTTGTAAGTATTTTTTTTTATTGAATTATTTTTCGACAGCAAAACCGCCAACTGCACGTGCAACACATCGCGCGCGAGTGTCGATTTGCCCGAACCCGACACGCCGGTGATGGCGGTGAAGCGTGCCAGCGGAATGCGCACGGTCACTTTCTTCAGATTGTGCAGCGTGGCGCTGTTGATTTGTATGGCGGGCGTATGGCGGTTCACCACACGGGGCGGGTGCAGCGGGTGCAGCAGCGGTTTTAACAAAAAGCGCCCGGTGATCGATTGCGGGTTGCGCATGAGTTCAAGCGCTGTGCCGACGCCGATCACTTCACCGCCGACTTTGCCCGCGCCCGGCCCGAGATCGATGACGTGCGCGGCGCGGCGGATGGTGTCTTCGTCGTGCTCCACCACCACCAGCGTGTTGCCTTTGGCTTCGAGTTTTTGCAGCGTGTCGAGCAGAATTTTGTTGTCGCGCGGATGCAGGCCGATGGTCGGCTCATCGAGGATGTAGCACACGCCGCGCAGATTGGAGCCGAGTTGCGCGGCTAGGCGGATGCGTTGTGCTTCGCCGCCTGATAGCGTTGGTGCAGCGCGATCCAGCGCGAGATAGCCTAGGCCCACTTCGTCGAGAAACGTCAGTCGCGTGTGGATTTCGGCCAGCACGTCGCGTGCGATCTCGGCGGCGCGGCCCTTGAGCGAGAGTTTGCCGAAGGCGGCGGCGACTTTGGTGACGGGCAACGCAGTGAGCTGGGCGATGGATTGTCCGTCGAGCCGCACCGCCAAGGCATCCGGGTTGAGCCGGTGGCCGTTGCAGGCGGGGCAGGGTTCTTCGATGTCGAGCCACTCAATCCATGAATCGAGCACGCGTTCCTCGGTACCGGTTTTGTCGCGCTCGGCATCCCAATCGAATCCGGCGAGCTTTAAGCCCGTGCCGAAACACGCGGGACACCAGCCGTGGCGCGAGTTGAAGGAAAACAGGCGCGGGTCAAGTTCCGGAAAACTGCGGTTGCACGAGGGACAGGCGCGGTTGGCCGAGTACGCCGTTTGCGGCAACTGCGGCATGTGCGTATCGTGTTTGTTGATCGCGCGCGCCAGTGCGTCGAGTTTGCCCAGCACATGCACGATGCCCTTGCCGTGCGCTAGCGCCTGCGTAACACCCGCACGCAGCGCGTGTTCGTTCTCGGGCAGCACGTGTATGTCGGCCACCGGCAGTTCGATGGTGTGCTCGCTGAACCGTGCAAGGCGCGGCCATTGCCCGGTGGGCAGAAACTCGCCGTCAACGCGCAGATGCGTGTGGCCCTTTGCAGCAGCCCATTTCGCCAAATCAGTGTAGTAGCCCTTGCGGTTCACCACCAGCGGCGCCAGCAGCCCCACGCGATCGCCACGCGAATGACGCATGATGCTGGCGACGATGGCCTCGGGGGTTTGCGGCTCGATCGCCACGTCGCAATCCGGGCAGTATTGCGTGCCGAGCTTCACGTACAACAGACGCAGGAAATGGTAAATCTCGGTGAGCGTGGCCACCGTGCTTTTGCGTCCGCCACGGCTGGTGCGTTGCTCGATGGCCACCGTCGGCGGAATGCCGGTGATGGAATCCACGTCCGGGCGCGAGGCACCCTGCACAAATTGGCGTGCGTAGGCGTTGAGCGATTCGAGATAGCGGCGCTGGCCTTCGGCGAACAAAATGTCAAACGCGAGCGTGGATTTGCCCGAGCCGGAGACGCCGGTGACCACGGTGAATTTGCCGCGCGGGATATCTACGTCGATGTTTTTGAGATTATGTTCGCGGGCGTGGTGGATGGTTATTGAGTTACCAGGATTGGGGAGAGCGGAGCGAGGGGCCGAGGATTTAGTGGCGTAGGTGGCGACGGGCGCGTGCAACTTATTTTGTTCGTAGTCGCGCAGCGCTTTACCGGTGTGTGATGTGGCATGCGCCATCACCGTATTCGGCGTGCCCACGCAAACCACCTCGCCCCCTGCTGCCCCGCCTTCCGGCCCCAGATCGATAATCCAGTCGGACGCGCGAATCACATCGAGGTTGTGCTCGATCACCACCAGCGTATGCCCCGCTGTGATTAATTTGCGAAACGCGCGCAAGAGTTTGGCGATGTCCTCGAAGTGCAGGCCTGTGGTGGGCTCGTCGAAGAGGAAGAGCGAGGCGTTTGGGAGTGGCGAGGCGTGTTGCGTCGCTTGCGTAAGGTGCCCCGCCAGTTTCAGCCGCTGCGCTTCGCCGCCGGAGAGCGTGGGCACGGGTTGTCCCAGGCGCAGGTATTCGAGGCCCACTTCCGCCAGCGGGCGCAGCGCGGCGGTGACTTTGTAGTCACCTTTGAAGAAGGCGATGGCCTCGCTCACCGTCATGTCCAGCACATCGGCGATGGATTTACCCTCGATGGTGACTTCGAGGATTTCCGCGCGATAACGGCGGCCATCGCAATCGGCACAGCGCAAATACACGTCCGACAGAAATTGCATCTCCACGTGCTCGAAGCCATTGCCGCCGCACGCCGGGCAGCGCCCGTTGCCGCTGTTAAAACTGAAGGTGCCCGCTGTGTATTGGCGTTCGATGGCCAGCGGCGTCCTAGTGTAGTGATCGCGTATGGTATCGAACGCGCCGACGTAACTCGCCGGATTGGAACGCGTGGTGCGGCCAATCGGCGATTGATCAACCATCACCACATCGCCGAAATGCTCGTGCCCCGACATCACGCGGTGCGCGCCCGGCGTCTCGGTGGGCTTGCCCTTAGCTTTGCGCAGCGCCGCGTACAGCACATCCTGCACCAGTGTGGATTTGCCGCTGCCCGACACCCCCGTGATGCAGCTCAGAAACCCCAACGGGATTTCCACATCAATATTTTTCAGGTTGTGTTCGCTCGCGCCGCGCAGCGCGAGCTTGCGTGTGCGCGGGTTCGCCATATCCGGTGCGCGCCCACGCAGTCCGCCATCGGCGCGCAATGCGCCCGACAAATAGCGTGCCGTCAGTGATGTATTGTAACTATTTGATTTTAAAAGAGTTTTTGTGTCGCCAAAAAACACCACCTCACCGCCTCGTTCGCCCGGCCCTGGCCCCATGTCGAGGATGCGATCGGCGGCGAACATCACTTGCGGATCGTGTTCCACCACCACCAGCGAATTGCCCGCGTCGCGCAGCTTATGCATCACGCCGATCACACGGCCCATGTCGCGCGGATGCAGGCCGATGGACGGCTCGTCGAGCACGAACAGCGTGTTGGTGAGCGAGGTGCCGAGCGCGGTGGTGAGGTTGATGCGCTGCACCTCGCCGCCGGACAGCGTGCGCGATTGCCGGTCAAGCGTGAGATAGCCCAGCCCCACGTCGGCCAGGTAATCGAGCCGCGTGCGGATTTCTTTCAGCAGCATGGCGGTGGCTTCGTCAGCCATTTGCGATAAGCGTAGTTGCCGCATGCGGTCGCGCACGGTATCGAGCGGCAGCAGCATGAGATCGTGCACGGTTAGGCCAGGCAGCAGCGCGAGTGTGGCTTCGCCGAAGCCCACGCCTCTGGGTAAAAACGGCGCGTCAGCGGTAGCGTTGAAACTTTCAGAACCCAAGCGCCACGACAACGCTTCGGTCTTCAGCCGCGCGCTGCCACAGGTTTCGCAGGGCGTGTAGGCGCGATACTTCGACAACAGCACGCGCACATGCATCTTGTAGGCCTTGGTTTCCAGCCACTTGAAAAACCGCGCTACGCCGTACCACACGCCCGGCCACGATTCGCGCCAGCTAATCCATTCCGGCTCGCCATCGATAGCCCAGCGCTGCTGCGTCTGGGTGAGTTCGCGCCACGGCGTGTCGAGCGGAATGCCGCGCTTTTTGGCGTAGTTGACGAGATCATCCTGGCATTCTTTGTTGCTGGGCGTTTGCCACGGCTTCACCGCGCCCTCGCGCAGCGTCTTTGATTCGTCGGGAATCACCAGCCCGTAATCGACGCCGATCACACGGCCGAAACCACGGCAGGCGTCACACGCGCCGAGCGGCGAGTTGAAGGAAAACAGGCTGGGCGTGGGGTCCTGGTAGGGGATGTCGCAATCGGGGCAGTGGAGGGCGGTGGAATAGCGCCACACTACCGTTCCCTCTCCTTCAGGGGCAAGGGGTTCCATTGTGGCATTTACATTCACGCGCCCCTGCCCAACCTTCAAAGCCGCTTCCAGGGCATCTACAACGCGCGATGGTTCCGCGTTACCCGCGCGAAACCGATCCTGAATCACCTCCAGCAATTCCGCGCCTTCATGCAAAAACCGCATGTAACCCTGCGCTGCCAACAATTTCTTAACTTCTGCCAAAGCAAAATTCTTCGGCACCGGTACGGGAAACGTCACCGTCAATCGCGGATCACCGGCAGCCGCCGCGCGCTCTTTCAGCGATTTCAAAATGCTCTGCGGCGTGTCGCGCACCACCTTTGCGCCGCAGCCGCGGCAATACAGTTCCGCCGCGCGTGCATACAGCAATTTAAAGTGGTCATTCAATTCCGTCATGGTGCCGACGGTGGAGCGCGAGGTGCGCACCGGGTTGGTCTGGTCGATGGCAATCGCCGGCGGGATGCCTTCGATGGCATCGACTTGCGGACGATCCTGCCGGTCGAGAAACTGCCGCGCGTAGGGCGAAAAGGTTTCGACATAGCGCCGCTGGCCCTCGGCGTAGAGCGTGTCGAACACCAGCGACGACTTGCCGCTGCCGGAAACACCCGTCACCACGATCAGTTCGTTGGTGGGCAGATCGAGTGACAGATTTTTCAGATTATTCTGGCGTGCGCCGCGTATGCGGATGAATTCCATGGCGGATTTTGTGTGCAGAAGTGAGTTGAAAACACGGGCGATGCGGCGGGTCATTTTACGCTGCCCCCGTGGCAGCACGGCTAAATCGTTCTCCGAATAATACCAAGCGTAACCAAAGAGTTATTACTTAATGCTGGACACCGCCGACTTTTCCCGGTATAAATCGCGGAATGGAAGCGGCTGAATTTACCAGAGAAGTTCTATCGGAACTCCAAGTACGCCC
>CAMBGJ010000163.1 GCA_945865805.1 Bordetella parapertussis | reverse complement strand
CACGGGCTTGGTAGGGAATTTCTGCTGCGCCTGTGCCAGAACAGGGGCTGTCATGACTAGTACTGTGACGGCGTAGATCACGGTGTACAACGCTGATTGCCATGTGCGCATAGTGCCTCCTGGGGCTGAGTGTTGCTGCTGCGCAATCTATCCCCCGGTGGACGAATAGTCAACGTGTGACATACCCCTCATTCAGGGTGTGGCTGGTAAATTGATCGCCGGGTACGGCAAGCGCCTCCGTGCTTCGCTTAAAATAGCCGCCGCCACGTCCGAAATCACCTTTAAATTCGCCAAGAGCCCCATCATGCCTGACTCAGCCTTTCAACTCGAAGAAGCCACCATCGACCAACTGCACGCAGCGATACGCGCGGGCGAAATCACCTTGGTGGAAGTGGTGCAGCGTTACATCGCCCGCGTGCGCGCCTACAACGGCGTATCCAGCATGCTGGTCACCGCAGACGGTAACGACGTGCCGCCGACCACCGGCACAGTGCGCGGCGGCGCCCCGCTGAAGTTCCCGGTGCAAACGGTGAAGGCTGCCACCTTTTTGCCCGATCTCGACAAGTATCAAGGCAAGCCGCTGGAATATGGCCGCATGGAAGCCACCGCTTCCGACCCCACAGCGCAGCAGCAGTTCGGCATGATCGCGGGTATCCCCAACGCAGGGCAGGTCAATGCGCTGGCTACGCTGAATATTCGTGGCGAACGTTCGGTCACCTGCAAGGGCGATTTTGATCTGAATCCGTCCAAAGGCGCGCTCCCCAAAGGCGCACCACCGGTATGTGACGAGTTTCGCCACCAGCCGGACGCGCTGGAACACGCCGCCGCACTTGATGCGCAATACGGCCGCAATCCCGATCTCGACAAAATGCCGATGTACGGCGTGGTATTTTCGTTCAAAGACCCGTTTGACACGCAGGATATGCGCTCCACCGGCGGTGGCGACGCGGCGTACGATATCGATTTCCCCGCGCGCGATCACATCCTCGTCGGTGAGTTACGCAAGAAGGGCGCGATCATTTTCGCCAAGGCGGTAAACACCGAATACAACGGTCGCGCGGGCGATCCCGGTGGCCGTAACACGCCCAATAAAGTATTGCCCTCCACACTCGGCTATCAGCGCGCCACCTGGGGCGGCAATCCGTCAAACCCCTACGACACCACGCGCGCGGCCTCGCTGGGTTCCAGCTCCGGCTCGGCGCTATCGGTCAGCGCCAATCTGGTGATGGCGAGTCTGGGCGAAGAAACGCGTGCGTCGTGCCGCGGGCCGTCGAATCACAATTCGGTGGCGTTGATTTTGCCGCACAAGGCCATGCTCGGTTTTGACGGCGGCGCCATCGGCGCAGATATTTATTGCGACCGCAGCGGCATTCATTGCCGCAGCATCGTCGATTGCGCCAAGGTGCTGGATGCGTTGAAAGACAGCAGCAAGCCCGAAGGCAGCGGCTACTACGATCCGCGTGATATTTACACCACGGTGCCGCGTTCGTCGGTGCTAAACACCCAATATTCCAGTCACACCAATGCGCCCGCGTCGCTCAAAGGCATGCGCATCGGCGTGATACGCGAGTCGATGGCCTATCCGCCGGGCAATAAATCCGAGGAACCCATCTCCACCGCCGCCGCACGTGAAATCAAAACCCTGCTCGGCGGCAAGCTTGGCGCCACGCTGGTGGAATCGTCACACCGCTACTGGCAACGCGATGCGGATGTCGAAGCCATGAAAGTCGATTTCCGCACGGCGCTGGCGCGACTGGTGCCAGTGTTCATGCCCGACATTCTGTTTCGCCTCGGCAAAGACGGACAACCGGTGTTCAAGGAATTCGCCGCCGCGATCACGCCCACCGAGTTCGCGCCGGGCAAGGTGTTCGGCAGCGGCAACATGGCGCCCATCGATTATCTGGTTGAACTGGCCGATGGCCGCATCGAGCCACCGGTGAATTTCGACATCGGCACGGTGCAGGATCAAATCCTCGCCAATATGTTTCGTTTTCACATCCCGCAGTATCTGAAGCGCCGCGCGGCGGACTGGAAAGCGCGCGGCTACAACGAAACGCTGATTGATTTCGTTCAGCTTAACGCACGCTCCAAATTCTGGGGCGACGACGGCCGCGCGGGCTTCAAGAATTGGGAAGAAACCACCGATCCGCGCAACCCGCTGGGCGGGCGTCAGGGCATCGACGAACGCATCATGCTGCGTGAGCTGCTGCGCCGCGTGGACATGATGGTGATCCATGAGAATCAACTCGATTGCCTGGTGCGGCTGCATACCGTCTACCCGCCGGGCCTCATTGGCGGCGCACATCAGCCAGGCTACCCCGGCAACACGCGCCCCGAAACCTACTACGGGCCTAACGCCGGCCTGACTGAAGTACTGATCCCCGCAGGTTATGTGGATGTGGCCTACGACCCGGTGTTCAAGCTGAGCGCCGATGGCAAGCGCTATGACAACGTTGCTTCGGACAAACCCACAGCGCTTGCCGCGCCTGGCCTGCCGTTCTCGCTAGTGTTCCGTGCCGAGCCGGGCAAGGAAGATGTGATACTGAAGGTCGCCTCCGCTTACGAGGCTGCATCCCGACGGCGCGTGTCACCACCGGCGTTTGGGCCGCTGTAGTTTACGAACTTCGCGCGAACCTTTACGGGGCGCGCGAGTCCAAGCCAGCGATACCTGTGATAACCGGACGCCTCTTGATGTTACGTGTTTGTATTGCCGCGCTAATTGCTGCTCAGAGCCTGGCCCATGCCGGTCCGATGGGTTTCAAAGATTCCTGGATGGCGATGGGTGACTTAAGCCCCAATTGGCGCGAAGCCTGGGTAAATTACGCACTGACATCGCGCGACGCGGTGGGCGGCGGCCTGCTGTATATGCGCTCCGACGATAAACGCCAAACCCGCATGCTGACCGAGGCAACCTACACGCGGCTGTTGAAACGCTGGAACACCAAGGAGTCGCAAGCGAACGTGTGGCTGCTCGGCGGCATCGGCGCGGTGGAAGGCAACGATTTCTCCGGCAGCAAACTCATGCTGGCACCGGGCGTCCAGCTCGATTACGAAACCACGCGTATTTATGTTTCAACCACGGCGCGGCTTTATCGTGCCAGCGGGCTCAATCACGATTACGCGTCAGTGCGCGCCGGCTTCTCGTTTTTCGAAACCGACTACGACGAAACGCAGCCTTGGTTCATCGTCGAGGCGAGACGCATGCGCGGGCTATCCGATAAACTGGAAATCACGCCGATGCTGCGGCTGATCAACAAAGGCTATTTCATCGAAGCGGGCGTCAACAATTCGCGCCAGTGGCGGTTTAATTTCATGTATATTTTTTGATGGAAAATTCCACTATGAAACAAATACTTACAATATTCCTCCTGGGGCTGACTATGATCAGCGGCGTGGCACAAGCAGCCATCCAGACCATCAAGGTCGAAGTCAACGGCATGGTGTGCGCGTTCTGCGCGCAGGGCATCGAGAAAAAAATGCGTTCGCTCACACAAACGCAGGACGTCTATGTCGATTTAAGAAACAAGGTCGTCGCCGTGCAACTGAAAGACGGGCAAAAACTGTCGCATGACACGGTGAAAGATTTGATCAAGGATGCCGGTTACGACGTCACCAAGATCGAAACCGTCGGCGACAGCGCGCAGCAGATCAAGGCCGCGACACGCGCCAAAAAGTAATGGATGGATGGGTTAAACCAAAGTAAATTCGCCGCACTGCTGTCGCTGTTGACCAGCAGCGGCACGCTGGTGTGCTGCGCGCTGCCAGCCTTGCTGGTGACACTGGGCGCGGGCGCAGCCTTGTCGTCGCTGGTGTCCGCCGTGCCGCAACTGGTGTGGCTGTCGGAGCACAAAGAAGGCCTGTTCGCTGCGGCAACCGCCATGCTCGCCCTTGCCGGATTCATGCAATGGCGTGCACGCACACTGCCCTGCCCCGCCGATCCCGCGCTGGCGGCGACCTGTATGCGCACGCGCACGATGTCGCTGCGTATCTATGCCGTGTCGCTCGCAATATTCCTGATCGGCGGCTTTTTCGCGTTTATCGCGCCGCTGCTGAGTGCCTGACCCGCACGCAGCATCAATCCGGCTTCGCCCCCGAAACTTTCACCGCCTTGCCCCAGCGCACGATTTCGTCGCGGATAAATTTCTCGAATTGCGCCGGCGTGGACGCAGCAATTTCCACGCCCTGCACTTCCAGCCGATCACGCACATCCGCTTGATTGAGCATGCGAACAAAGTCAGTATGCAGCTTGGCGACGATGGGTTTCGGCGTCGCCGCCGGCACCACCACGCCCCACCAGCCGGTGGCGTGATAATCGGCGTAACCTGCCTCGGCAATGGTCGGCACATCGGGCGCGGTTTTGGAGCGCACGTTGCCGGTCAGCGCGATCGCGCGTAACCGCCCGGCCTTGACTTGCCCGCCCACCGCCACCTGCGTGCCGAAGGTGCAACTTACCTGGCCCGACATCACATCGGTCAGCCCCGGCGCGAGGCCTTTGTAGGGAATGTGCTGCAGATCAATGCTGGCGCTGACCTTGAGCAGCTCGCCCATCAAGTGCGCGGAACCGCCGCTGCCAGTGGATGCATACGACAGCGTTCCCGACTTGGCCTTTGCCAGCGCCACCAGCTCCTTGATAGTTTTCACCGGCAACTGCGGCGCGCACACCATCAGATACGGTGCCGAGCCGATCTGCGTCACAGTCGCAAAGTCTCGCACCGGGTCGTACGGCAATTTAGGATACAACGACACGTTGATCGCAAATGCCGTCGGCACCAGCAACAACGTGTGACCATCGGGGTTGGATTTCGCCACCAGATCGGTGCCGATCAAGGTTCCGCCGCCAGGGCGGTTATCCACCACCACCTGCTTACCCCAGGCGTCGGTCAGTTTTTGCGCCGTGAGCCGCGCGACGAAATCGTTGATCGCGCCGGGTGTGTAGGGCACGATGAAGCGTACGGAGCGGTTGGGAAAACCCGCTACGTCGGCGGCAAATGCCGGAGCCGACGCAAGCACACAGGCACCGCCTACCGCCCTTAAGAATAATTTCATGAGTCGTTTATCACCTTCAGTAACAGTGTTAATCCGCGCTACTTCGCGAACCTACGCGCCTAGCCTGCGGCATTTTGCCACGACGCTGGTGGTAACAACAGAATCTGATATTCTCCGCCATGCGTTCACTCGCCATAAAAAGTTGCGTACAACCTCGCCAAATAGCGCTCAACGCGCTGACGCACGCGCCTCAGCCGGGATAAAACCAGTATGACGTCAGAGATGCCAACACCGCCGCGTACGATGTCGTTCACCGAATCCACCTTGTCGGTTTTGCTCAGGGCATTGCCAGTCAAACATGGACGCCATCGGTTGCTCGACAAAATACGCAATCAGCCGTGGCCGCAAGCCACGCAACTGGTGCGGATGAACTATCGCGGCCACAATCTGCTGATGCAAAACGACGATCTCGTCGGCTGGCATTTCCTGATCCTGAAGACGTTCGATCCGGAGGTCGCGGAGGTGTTATGCGCCGCCGCGTCTGGCGCCGCCGACGCCGTGTTCTGGGATATCGGCGCGAACAAGGGGCCTGTTCCTACGCCATCGCCTCGGCACTGCCTCACTGCCAGATCGTGCTGGTCGAGCCACAAACCTCACTCACGGACCTTTTGAAACACAATATGGCGTTGCTCGCGCCTGATCGTCACGAGATTTTTCCGGTGGGCTTGGGCACCGAGCCCGGCGAATTCAAGCTTGCCATTCCAGAATCAAACAAGGGCGGTGCCAGCCTGGTATTCGATGCACAACACAGTAAGTTGCCCACGGTAACTGTGCGTGTCGAAACAGCCCAAAAGGTTTCCGAGAGCAGCCGTTTCGGCTGGCCCACATTGATAAAAATGGACGTCGAAGGATTCGAGCCCATCGTGTTTCAGTCGCTAAAGCCGGCGATTGAATCGCGCACGTGCGAGGCCATCGTGTTCGAGAATCACGCAAGCCAGAAGGAGGCTTTCGCCACGATACTGGGACTGGTCAAACCGCATGGCTACCGAATGTTTGCCGTTACCAAGACGGTGTTTTCCACCCGTCTGACGCCCTGCGAATCGCTGGTGAAATCCGCCACCGACTATGCCTGCCTGCGCGACGACATTGTCGGAAGAGCCGGACTGCGAGACTTGATTCGCGAATAAATGACTAAAAAATATCAAATAAAACAAATACTTACGATTGACACTCGCTAACAGAGTCACAAACAACGGGATTCGGTTCATGTATTAGCGGTCACGCTACCGCAACCCAAAAATCGGGAGACCTCATGCTGAAACACTTCAGCCAAATGTTTTGTGCAGCCACTGTCGTGCTCATGGCATCAATCGCGTCGCACGCCGCCGACATCAACCGCGAATGGGTAGACTTCACCCCACCCGCGGAAATCCGCTGGGTAAAAAATCCGAACGGTAACAACGAATCCGCCCTACTGTTTGGCGACCCCAGTAAGCCGGGGCCGTACGTGGCGCGCATCAAGTGGTATCCGGGTAAATTCAGCCGCCCGCATTTTCATCCGAACGATCGCTTTTTCGTGGTGATCTCTGGCACATGGTGGATGGGTACCGGCACCCAATACGATCCCGATAGAACCGTGCCTGCACCGGCGAGCAGCTATGTGATTCATCGCGCTAAAGGCATCCACTACGACGGCGCGAAGGATCAGGAAACCATCATTTAAGTTTGGGGCATGGGGCCAGCGACTTCCACCCCTGCCGAGGAAAAGTAAGCCATGCAAAATCCCCCCTTGGTTCTCTCATATTCCCTTGCCGTAGCGTGGCTCCGCTGTCTGACTGGCGCACTATGCGCCTGCGTCACCGCCCTCTGCCTGCCGGCCTACGCCGCGCCAGCCACGGGCGATACCTACGTCTACCGCGTCATCAATCGCTATAACGGTGAAACCGTTGCCCATCTGCATCACGAAGTCAGCGACGCCAGCACCGCCGCTGGCGTGGTGACGTCGATCACTGCGGATCGTCCAGCCATCACCTTGCAGCGCACGGAAATTCACACGCGCGACGGCCAGTGGCTGCGTCATCCACTGGACAATCACGGCCGTGCCATCGACTACGAGTTTGCGCAGGCACTGCCTGCCGTGCCGCCAGTCGCGGGCCAATCGTGGTCGGTGCGGGTTAACGCCCGCGCAGACGGCGCGGACAGGGCGCGTAGCGTGCGCATCGACGGTCGCGTGTTGGGTAACGAACGCGTGCGCGTGCCTGCCGGGGAATTCGACACGGTGAAAATCCACCGCATTATTTACCCTGGCGACCCCGGCAATTTCAGGACCGAAACCCGCATCGACGAAACCGACTGGTTCGCCCCGGCGTTGGGCCGCAGCGTGCGCACCGAAACCAACTCAAGCTGGGAAGAGCCGTGCGGTCGCAGATACTGCACCTATCGCGGCGACTGGCATCTGCGCGAACTGCACGAAGTTCGCAAGCGTAATTAAACGCCAGCAAAGCACGCCTAAAACACCTTTTTGCGCCGCCGTTTCTTCGGCCGGTCTGGACAAGGTACTGGCAGTTAAAATGGGAGAATTCATGCACGCAGCGCTACGCAATAATCTGTTCCTGGTCAAAGAACAGGTGGGTGTGTTTAAAGCCGCCAACAATTACGATATCTATGACCCGAACACCAATACCAAAATGCTGGAGTGCCGCGAGCCGAATCTGGGGATATTGACCAAGATTTTTCGTTTTACCGACTACAAGCGCATGACGCCCTTTCACGTGGAAATCCATACGCCGGAAGGACAAAAAGTACTAACCATCAAACGGGGGTTTTCTTTGATCCTGTCGACGGTTCAAGTGCTGGATGAACACGATAAAGTCGTGGGCACGTTCAAACAAAAGCTCTTTTCCATCGGCGGAAAATTTGATGTGCTGGACGCCCAGGACAAAACGCTGTGCACCCTGGCAGGCAAGTGGACCAGTTGGGATTTTCGTTTTATGCAAGACGATACCGAACTCGCCCAGGTGTCGAAAAAATGGGCAGGGTTGGGCAAGGAGCTTTTCACCACTGCCGATAATTACGTCCTGGCCATTCACGGCACCGTAGCCGCGAACGATACGGTGCGACTGTTAATCCTTGCCGCCGTGATGTGCATTGATATGGTGTTGAAAGAGTAGCAGCCCCTTAACCCCTGATCCAGCGAAACACCCCCCGATATGATGAAACTCTACATCACCGCAGGCTCCCCCTACGCGCGCACCGTGCGCATCGTCATCCTCGAAAAAGGCCTGGCGGGTCGCGTTGAAGTCCTGCTCGCGCCCACGCGTCAGGCGAATAGCCCTTACTACAAAATCAACCCGTCGGGCCGTGTGCCGTACCTGATTCGCGACGACGGCGTGGCAATGGAAGAATCCGGGTTGATCGTCGCGTACCTCGATCATCTCGACGGCAAACCGCTATTTGATTGGCCCACTGGTAATACTGGCGAGGCAAGCTGGGAGCCCCGCCGCATCGACGCACTGGCACACAGCCTCGTCGATGGCCTCGCCGTGTGGTCACGCGAGTTGGCGCGAAACGCCAACGAACGTTCGCCCACCACCCTCGAGCACGAAGCCGCGCGCGCAGCACGCATGCTGGATTTGTGGGAAGCCACCATCGGCCATCCGGTGATGCACGGGCCGCTCAACCTCGCGCAGATTACGCTCGCCTGCGCGCTGGGCCACGCCGAACGCCTTCCGCAATGCACTTGGCGTGAAGGCCATCCCAAACTGGTTGCGTGGTTCGATGAATTTGCGCGGCGGCCTTCGTTTGTTGCGACTGCGGTGGCACAAGCGTAGCGTGGTACACGATCATGCAAGCGGCCTCCTGTAAAATACGCGCTCTCATGTAAACGCACGCAAGGAATCCCACACATGTACCGCGCCACCACCGCCCTGCGCAAACTGATTAAAGCCGGAAAATTTCTGGTTTTGCCCACCGCACACGACGCGCTCACCGGTAAGCTGATTCAGAGCATTGGCTTCAAGAGTTTGTATGTCGGCGGTTTTGTCACTGGCGGCAGCACTACCATCAGCGAGCCGCAGTTGACCATGAGCGAGCAGATCGGCCTGGCCGGCAATATCGCCAATGGGCTGAAAATCCCGGTGGTGATGGACGCCGGTGCGGGCTGGGGCGAGCCGCTGCACACCATGCGCACGATACGCGAGTGCATACGCGCAGGGATCGCGGGCGTGCACATCGAAGACCAGTTGTTCCCCAAGCGCGCGCACTATCACACCTATGTCGCGCACAATATTCCAATCCACGAATTCCGCGACAAGATCAAGCTCGCCTGCGTACAACGCGACCAAAGTGATAAAGATTTTGTCATTATTGCGCGCTCGGACGCCTGCCGCGAACAGGGTTACAGCGAGGCGGTGAAACGCATGCACGTGGCCGCCGATGCGGGTGCCGACATGGGGCTGATTTTTCCGCGCAATCAAAAAGAAACCGAGAACGCGCCCAGGCAATGTCGGCTGCCGATGGTGTATGTGCAAAGCCGCGGCAATCGTGACAACCGGCCGCTATATTCGAATGCGCAACTGAAAGACATGGGCTACGCCGGCTGCATCGATGCGATACTGTCGGTGGGCGTGCAGTTTCACTTCATGCGCAAGGCGCTGCTGGAAATCAAAAAAACCAGCGACTACACCGGCATGACGGCGCAAGAGTGGGTGACCGCGCGCCACGACATCGAAACGCTGATCGGCCTTGAAGAGCACTATCGTATCGAGCGCGAAACGGTGGAAAAAATGTATTACAGCAAGAAAAAGAAGCCGCAGAAGTAATATCGTAACTATTTGATTTTATTGATAATTTATTTAAGACCCCTATGTCAGACTCCGTCGAACACCTGCGCCAGTGGATAGGCCGCAAAGAATCCCATCACGATCTCGCCACCGCGTGGCCAATTACCGCCATGGCCGCGACTCTCGACCGCGATGACCCGCCGCCGCGCGAAGGCGATGCCATACCCGAGGGCTGGCATTGGTCGTATTTTCTCGAGACCGCGCTCGCGCGCGAACTGGCGCACGACGGTCACCCCAAGCGCGGCGGATTCCTGCCGCCGGTAACGTTGCCACGCCGCATGTGGGCGGGCGGGTGGTTGGATTTCCGCCGGCCAATTAAAATCGGCGAAAAGCTCGCGCGCGAGTCGGAAATCATTTCCGTGGAACCCAAATCCGGTAAAAGCGGCAACCTGGTGTTTGTCACGGTGCGGCACACCGTCACTGTCGGCGGTGACATTGCGGTGGTTGAAGAGCACGACATCGTCTACCGCGAGGCCGCCGCCCCCGGCACCGCGCCGCCGCCCGGCAAACCCGCGCCCGCTAACGCGGTGTGGCGGCATGAGGTAATGCCCGACGAAGCGATGCTGTTTCGTTACTCGGCGCTGATTTTCAACGCGCATCGCATACACTACGATCTCGACTACTGCCGCACGGAAGAAGGCTACCCCGGCCTGATCGTGCACGGCCCGCTGCAAACTACGCTGCTACTCGATTTGAGTCGCCGCCATGCCGGAAAACCGGTACGCAAACTCGATTACCGCGCGGTCAGTCCGCTGTTCCACAACGAAAAGCTCACCGTCGGCGGTATTCCTTCGGCGGACGGTGCCTCGGCCCAGCTATGGACAATGGGGCCCAGCGGCCACATCGCCATGACCGGCACCGTGCAGTATTAAATCCTGGCGAACGTTAGCGCGCTCGCACGAACGCTGGCACACAGCTAAAATAGCGGCATGAAACGCCACCTTATCGTTGCTTACGTATCGATCATCGTGCTGCTGCTGGCCGGCCGCATGGCTTGGCAAAATTGCGTGTGGGAGCTCATGTCCAGCGTGAGTTCGGCGGCGATTATTATCGCGGTGCTCATCATCGGCTGGCGGGTCATCCGTCTGCGTCCGAATGCAGGCGACGAGCTGATGCTGAAAGGCGAACTGCTGGCAACCACGCGCGTGGTGCTTATCATCATCTGCGTGGGCGCGCTGATCGCCGGTTTCGGCGACTCCCTGGGCCGCTACGTGTTCGGGTGCCGCTAGGAAGTTGCCCAGCGTGAAGGCGTAGGCGCGCTTGCGCCTACACCCCCGAACTTCACTTAGGGATATTGTAATTACTAAAGTACCGTTTATAATGACTCCATTCCGCACAAATGGAGTAGCCTCTCATGAAGCCAAGTACCTTGGAGCGCAACGGTATCTCTACGGAGATGGTGGAATTGATTGGGCGTCTGATTGTTTTGATTGCATGGCCAGCGCGGCGGCGCGCGATGGGTGATGTAACGATAGCGTTGCTCGATGGCAAGCGACGCGTGGCCGAGGAGGTGTTCGGCTGGAATCGAGGCGCCGTTGAATTGGGTATTCATGAACATCAAACAGGCATCGCCTGCGTCAATGACATCACCGCCCGAGGCAAGCCAAAAACAGAAGACAAGCACCCCGAACTGTTGGTTGAAATACAGACCATCATGGAGCCGCACAGCGAATCGGAG
>CAMBGJ010000162.1 GCA_945865805.1 Bordetella parapertussis | reverse complement strand
GAATGTGTTTCTCAATAACTCACATTGTACCAATCACTTACAGTGTTCTTTGCCCTTTTTATGCAAAATTCAGGCTAAGTGACCCCCACGACGGGCGGCCGTTGACTCAAGGATTGTGCGCCAAGGTAAGTTTCGCCTGCCTTGACACTCATTCCGATATGAAGTAACTATCTGATTTTATTGATAGTTTTATAATCTCATCGATAACCCGGCACGCTGGAGACTTGCGATGAACGACATTTCGGCAGCGCGCACTTTGCTGGATTCTTCCGCAGAAACCAGCGCCGACCCGATCACCATGGAATTGGTGCGCGGCGCGATGAAATCCATCCAGAACGAAATGGAAGCGCTCATCGAGCGCACTGCGATGTCGGCTTTCATCCGCGAGAAAAAGGATTTCTACGCCGGCCTGTTCGACGCGTGCGGTCGTTTTCTCGCCGGCAAGTCACGCCCCGGATCATCGGACTTGATCACGCCGATACTCAGGGAATTTCCCGCCGACACGATACGCCCCGGCGATCTGTTCTGGTACAACGATTGTTATGCCGCTGGCGGCGCGGTGTCGCACTCGCCGGATCAGGTGCTCGCCGCGCCGGTGTTTCATCGCGGCGAGCTGGTGGCTTTTTCGCAGGCGTGGGCGCACTTCAGCGACATCGGCGGCATGCACGCCGGTTCCATTTCGCCCAACTGCACAGAAATTTTTCAGGAAGGCATGATCGTGCCGGTGGTGCGTCTCGCCGTCGAAGGCCGCGTCGCCGATGACTTGCTGCGCATGTTCTTGCGCAACTCGCGTTTTCCTGATGCCGTCGGCGGCGACATGCGCGCGTTGATGGCGGCCGTGCGGCTCGGCGAACGCCGCATGGAAGATTTGATCGAACGCTTTGGCGTCAGCACAATGCGCACTATCTTCGACGCGTTGATCGACCGCGTGCGCCGCGTGCTGCAACAACGGTTTCGTGCGCTGGTGCCCAACGGCACTTATCGCTTTGTCGATACCGTCGATTCCGATGGCCATGGCAGCGCGCCGATCAAACTGAAGTGGACGTTGGAAGTCACCCCCGAACGTATCGTGCTCGACGCCACAGAATCCGGCGATCAGGTACGCGGGCCCGTGAACTACCTGATGAGCCTGACCGAGCCCGCGATGACCTTCGGCTCGTTTCTCCTCGGCGACAGCAAGGAATACACATTGAACGCGGGCGCGGAAGGCCTGTTCGACGAACTGCGCGTGCGCGAAGGCTCGATACTGCAACCGCGCTTTCCCGCGCCGCTGGGCCAACGCAGCATCACCAAGATGCGCAATCTCAGCGCGTATCTGGGACTGCTGGGTGTGGCGACCGGCGGCAAAATGCCCGCCGCGCATACCGGATACGTCATCTGGAACGTACGCGGCGAGAATGCCCAAGGCGAACGGTTTTTGATGTCCGATGGCGTGGCCGTCGGCTACGGCGCGCGCGCCACGGCGGATGGCCACGACGCGATCTATCTGGTGGCACAGGAAAATTATCCCGCCGAATTCGTCGAAGCCGCCTACCCCTTGCGTGTGCGCAACTACGCGATCCACTGCGATTCGGGCGGCCCCGGACGCTGGCGCGGTGGCTGCGGCGTGGTGCGCGAGATGGAAATGCTCTGCGATACGCCGGTGGTCGCGCTGCGCATCGAGGGTGACGCCAACCCGCCCTGGGGTGTGGCGGGCGGACGCTGTGCTGGTCCCGGTCGCTGCGTCGTCAATCCGGGCCGGGCGGATGAACGCCTGCTGCCGCCGCTGTCCGACGGCAACACGCTCAAGCGCGGCGACGTGGTGCGCATTGAAACCGGCGGCGGCGGCGGCTGGGGCCATCCGTACGACCGCGAGCCCGAGCGTGTGCTGGCCGATGTCATCGGCGGTTTTGTCAGCCGCGCATCGGCTGAGCGCGACTACGGCGTGATCCTCACCGCCAACGCGCGCGCGGTGGACAACGCCGCGACCCAAAATCGCCGCAGGGATCGTCCGCCAACCAAGCTCTTTCACCGCCATCACTACGTCGACACGCTGGAATAATCATGCCCACTTCAGCGACCAACGCAATCCGCATGCTGATCGGCGTGGATACCGGCGGTACCTTTACCGATGTGGCCCTGCTCGATGCATCCGACGGTCGGCTGTGGGTGTCCAAAACGTCATCCACGCCGGACGACCCTTCACGCGGATTTGCGCAAGGCATCGCGGAGGGGCTTGCGTCCGGCAGCGCCAGTGGCGACTCGGTCAGCCGTGTGCTGCACGGCACCACCGTGGCCACCAATCTCATCCTCGAACGCAAAGGGCCTGCCGTCGCGATACTGGTGACCCGCGGCTTCAGGCACATCCTCGAAATCGGTCGGCACGACATCCCACGCAAGTCGAACCTGTTTACCTGGGTCAAGCCGCAGCGCCCCGTGCCGCCGCAACACCTCTGGGAAATTCCCGGTCGCATGGGGTATGCCGGTGACGAAGTGGAACCGCTCGACGAGCCAGCCGTACGCGCAGCCGCGCGCGAACTCGCTGCCGAGGGCATACACACCGTAGCGATTGTGTTGCTGCATAGCTACGCCAATCCGGCACACGAACGCCGCGCGGCGGAAATCATCAGAGCCGAACTGCCTGATGCGCTGGTGTCCATATCCAGCGAAATTTTGCCGGTGTTCCGTGAATACGAGCGCTGTCTGACGACGCTGCTCAACGCTTACGTCATGCCCGCAATTTCCACCTATGTCGAGCGGCTCGAACAACGCACCCGCGCCTGTGGGATAGGCGCGCCGCTGCTGCTGATGAAATCCAGCGGCGGCGTCACCAGCACGCAGAGTGCACGACGCAAACCGGTTGAAACCGCGCTGTCGGGGCCGGCGGCTGGGGCTGTCGGTGCGGCATTCATCGGTGCGGCGGCGGGCTTTCACGATCTGCTCACCAACGACATCGGCGGCACTTCCGCCGACATCAGTGTGATTCAGGGCGGCGCGCCCCGGCTGACGACCACCGGCATGATCGGCGGCTGGCGCGTCGGCCTGCCGATGGTGGACATCATGACCATCGGCGCGGGCGGCGGCTCGATTGCACGCGTATCGCGCGCTGGCGGTCTGGTGGTCGGGCCTGAGAGCGCGGGCGCACAACCGGGCCCCGTGTGTTACGGGCGCGGCGGCAGCGAACCCACCGTCACCGATGCGCACGTGGTGCTGGGTCACCTGCCGCCGTATCTGCTGGGCGGCAGTTTCACACTCGATGCGGTCGCCGCACGCAACGCCATCAGAACCCGCATCGCCGAGCCTTTGGGCCTGACCCTCGAAGCCGCCGCGCGCGGCATCCTGGAAGTACTCGACAACAACATGGTCGGTGCGATGCGCGTGGTATCCGTCGAACGCGGTATCGATCCTGCCGAGCTGGTGCTGGTGCCGTTTGGCGGTGCCGGGCCGCTGCACGGCGCTTCGCTCGCGCGGCTGATGGGGTGCAAAACCACGCTGATACCGCCTGCGCCTGGCGTGTTGTCCGCGCTGGGGTTGCTGGTATCCAATCTGCGCGCGGAGTTCGCCCGCACCTGCCTGCAGCGCGCGGGGCACTACGACATGGCGCAACTGGGTGCCGTGTTCGACGAACTGACGCAAGACGCCGTCGCGTGGCTGGAGGCCGAAGCCGTGCCCGCGCCATCACGGGTACTGATCAAACAGGCGAGCCTGCGTTACAAGGATCAAGGCTTCGAGCTCGACGTGCCGTGGCACGGCGGAGTAGATGACGTGGCGCTGGCTGCCCTGCTCGACAGCTTTCACGATGCCCACGAACGCAGCTACCGTTTTGCCTTGCGTGACATGCCGATAGAAATCGTCACGCTACGCGTTGACGCAGTTGGCCTGCTGCCGCCCGTAACACGCCATGCGCTGGTGCCACGCGGCCCGGCCACGGACGCCATAGTCGGCCAGCAAAACATCGCGTTTGCGGACGGCACGATCGAGGTGCCTGTCTATGATCGCAACCGGCTGGGTGCCGGTGCGCGTATCGACGGCCCGGCCGTGATCACCCAACTCGACGCAACCACGCTGCTGTTGCCGGGGCAAGCCGCCGAAGTCGAGCCGTACGGTTCGCTGATCGTGCGGGAAGGCGCGCGCGCATGATGCGCGATATCTGGCGCGGCAAGCTAGGCCTGATCGCCGTCGCAAGTCTGCTGGGATTGCCCTTACACGGCACAGCCCAAACCTACCCCGAAAAACCCCTACGCTTGGTGGTGCCGGTGGCACCGGGCGGATCGCTGAATTTGTACACGCGCTTCATCGCGCAAAAACTCACCGACTCGCTGGGACAAACCGTGCTGGTGGATAACCGGCCAGGCGCCAACGGCATCATCGGCGCTGACATTGTGGCCAAGGCCGCGCCGGACGGGTACACCCTGTTGATGGGTGCCACGCCAACGCTAGCGATCAACGTCACGCTGCATGCCGGCAAGCTGCCCTACAGCCCGGACAAGGATTTTGCGCCGATCACCCTGGTTGCCAAGGCGCCGTCCGTGCTGGCCGCGCATCCGGCGCTGCCCGCCCGCAGTCTCAAGGAGCTGATCGCCTATGCCAAGGCGAATCCCGGCAAATTGAATTACGCCTCATCCGGCACCGGCAGCGGCAACCACTTGATGGGCGAGATGCTGAAGACCGCAGCGGGCATCGATATCGTGCACGTGCCCTATGCCGGCGGCGGTCCGGGACTGATCGCGCTGTTGGCGCGCGAGGTTGAAATGATCGTCACGCCACCGCCTATTTTGATTCCCATGGCGAAGGCGGGCCGCATACGGCTGATGGCGGTGTCGAGCGTGAAACGTTCGCCCGCCATGCCGGATGTGCCGACGATAGCGGAATCGGGATTTCCCGGCTTCCAATCGACAGTGTGGTACTGCGTGGTAGCCCCGCGCGGCACGCCGCCAGCCATCGTAACGCGGCTGCACAATGCGCTGATGCCGATACTGTCGAGCACGGAGTTTCGCGAACGCCTGCTCGCCGACGGCGCCACCGCCGAGACCTCCAGTCCCGATGAGTTGATGACCTGGATCAGAACCGAAATTCCCAAGTTCGCGCGGATTATCAAGTTGTCGAATACCAAGCCGGATTAACTTGAGGTGAGGCTATCGACCGCGTGCGAAAGCGCACACGATTGAGCGATTGACCATTGCGTGATGCGGGGATATTGTCCCGTCAATCGAAAGCCGTGTTCACAAATTTTTTGGAGAAGCGCAACTATGAGCAACACCATCATCGGGGAGGGCGATTACCGATATATCGCGCAGGACGGCTGGGCGAAATGGCCCGAGGGCTGGGATAGCGGCGACGTTGCCGCAGTGGGCGTGGATCGCCACGACAATGTCTATGCCTTTAATCGCGGGCCGCACCCAATGGTGGTGTTTGATCGCAACGGCAACTTTTTGCGCTCGTGGGGCGAAGGTGTCTTCAAAAACCCGCATGGCGTGTACATGGGGCTGGATGACACTATTTTCCTCAACGACGACGGCGACCACACCATGCGCCAATGTACGCTCGACGGCAAAGTGCTGCTGACCATCGGCATACCCGGCAAGGCGTCGGCGTACATGAGCGGCGAACCGTTTCACCGCTGCACCCACACGGCCATGTCACCACAAGGCGATCTTTACATCTCGGATGGCTACGGCAACGCCCGCGTGCACAAGTATTCGCCCGACGGCAAATTATTATTCTCGTGGGGCAAGCCCGGCACGCGCCCCGGCGAATTCAACATCGCGCACAACATCACCTGCGACGCGGATGGCTGGGTGTATGTCGCCGACCGCGAGAATCATCGCGTGCAGGTGTTCGACGGCAACGGCCGCTATGAAACGCAGTGGAACAATCTGCATCGCCCGAGCGGGCTTTACATGACCCGTGGTACTAATGGCAAGTGCCCGATTTGTTACATCGCCGAAATCGGGCCGCATTTGTCGGTGAACATCAACCATCCCAACATCGGGCCGCGCATCAGCATCATGGATCACACCGGCAAGCTGCTCGCCACCGTGCAAGCCGACCCTGCGCGCGGCACCGGGCCGGGGCAGTTTATTTCTCCGCATGGCATGTGTGTGGATTCACACGGCGATTTGTATGTCGGCGAGGTCGCCTACGTGTCGTTCTCGCGCTCTTACCCGAATGTGCCGAAACCGGCGAGGATCCGCTGTTTGCAGAAGCTGGTAAAGGTGAAGGGATAAGGCCACCCAGCCCAACGCCATCATGTTTTTGATGAGAAAATTTTCCTTTAAAAACAAGTAGTTATGAATCAATCCGCTATTTCTTTTGAAGCACTCACGCCCACCGCGTTTTTGCGCCGCTCGGCGGGTGTGTACGCCGATAAGACCGCCGTGATCGACGGAGACCAGCGCTGGACTTACGCGCAGCTTTTCGATCGTTGCACGCGTCTGGCTGGCGCGTTACGCGCCAGCGGCGTGCAGGCTGGCGAAGGCGTGGCAGTGCTTGCACCCAACACCCACGTGCTGCTCGAATCGCATTACGGCGTGCCGTTCGCGGGTGCTACGCTGGTGGCGCTGAACATGCGGCTCACCGCCGCAGATTTGAGTTACATCATCGAGCACAGTGACGCAAAAGTACTGATTTTCGATGCGGAGTTTGAAGACACCGCTCGTACCATTGCGGCCACGGTGAAACACAAACTGAAGTTGATACGCGCTGGCGGCGCTGATGAGTACGAAAAATTTCTCGAAGGTGCGGCACCGCTGACCGAAACCGTTACTGACGAACGCAGCCTGTTAAGCATCAACTACACCAGCGGCACCACCGGCAAACCCAAGGGCGTGATGTATCACCATCGCGGCGCGTATCTGCAGGCGCTGGCGATGGCGATGCACACCGGCCTGCGTGAAGACAGTGTGTATTTGTGGACGCTGCCGATGTTTCATTGCAACGGTTGGTGCTTCACCTGGGCGGTTACCGCCGCCGGCGGCACGCACCTGTGTCTGCGCAAGCTGGATGCCGGTTTAATCTGGAATCATTTGCGTGAATCGGGTGTCACGCAACTCTGTGCCGCGCCCACCATACTCATCATGCTGGCGTGGCACGAAGGCGCCAAAGCATTGCCCCGCACCGTCAATGTCGCCACCGGCGGCGCGCCACCCACGCCCGCCCTGCTCGCGCGCATGGCCGAACTCAACATCAACATGATGCATCTCTACGGCCTGACCGAAACCTTCGGCCCGGCTGTGCTGTGCGAATGGCGCAAAGACTGGAATCAGTGGCCCGCCGCGCAACAGGCGCACATCAAGGCACGGCAAGGCGTGGGCAATGTGATTTCGCAAACCCTGCGCGTGGTGGATACACAAGGGGCTGATGTGCCGCGCGACGGCACGACACTCGGTGAGATCGCGCTGCGCGGCAACAACGTCATGCTCGGCTACTATCGTGATGACGAAGCTACTGCAAGAGCCGCACCCGACGGCTGGTTTCGCACCGGCGATCTCGCCGTAATGCACGCCGACGGTTACATCGAGATCAAGGATCGCGCCAAAGACATCATCATCTCCGGCGGCGAGAACATTGCCTCGGTGGACGTTGAGCGCACGCTGTCATCGCATCCGGCGGTTTTGGAAGCCGCCGTGGTGGCGGCACCCGATGAAAAATGGGGCGAGATTCCTGTTGCATTTGTCACACTCAAACCCGGACAATCGGTCGACGAAGCCACGCTGATCGCCTACGCACGAGATAACATGGCCCACTTCAAAGCGCCGAAGAAAATCGTGTTTGGCGATTTGCCGAAAAACGCCACTGGGAAAATCCAGAAATTTGTGCTGCGCGAACGGGCGCTTACGTTGAAAAACTGAAAAACGTTTTAACCACAGATAAACACAGATGAACACAGATAACATCAACAACAAAGAAGCTTCTTAAGGTTTTGTTTTCAAAAAGGTTTTGACCTTATCTGTGTTCATCTGTGTTTATCTGTGGTTAAAACGCCCTTGACCCAATTGGAACCCCCATGGATTTCACCCTATCCCCAGAAATCGAAGCCTACCGACTGCGCTACAGGCAATTTGTGGCCGAACACTTGTTGCCGCTCGAAGCCGACCCGGCATCGTTTGACGATCACGAAAACATCCGTCTCGATTTGCTCGACGCCATGCGCGCCAAAGCCAAGGCTGCCGGCCTGTGGTGTCCGCAATTGCCCAAGGCCATCGGCGGACTGGGCCTGCCGGTGATCGGCATGGCCGCCTGTTACGAAGAAATGAATTACTCGATCTTCGGCCCGGTGGTATTCAACTGCGCCGCGCCCGACGACGGCAATATGACGGTGCTGAGTAAAGTCGGCACGCCCGAACAAAAAGCCAAGTGGCTGATGCCCATCGTCGAAGGCAAAGTGCGTTCATCCATCGTGATGACCGAGCCCGCGCCGGGCAGCGGCTCCGATCCGACGATGATGCTCACTACAGCCGCCAAACGTGGCGACAAATGGATCATCCAAGGCCGCAAGTGGTTCATCACCGGCGCGGGTGTGGCATCACATTTTTTGTTGCTCGCCAAGACCTCGGATGATCCGCGCAAGGGACTCACCGCGTTTCTGTTTCACAAGGATCAACCCGGCTGGCGCATCGTGCGCCGCATACCCATCATGGGGCCGGAAGAACACGGCGGCCATTGCGAGCTCGAATTCGACGGTCTGGAAATCGCTGATGAAAACCGCCTGATGAACGTCGGCGACGGCCTGAAGATGACGCAAATCCGCCTCGGCACCGCACGTCTGACCCACTGCATGCGCTGGCTCGGCCTGTCACGGCGTGCCATGGATATCGCGGCTGATTACGTCGGCACACGCATGACCCACGGCGGCAAACTCGCCGACAAGGAAAGCGTGCAATGGCTGTTGGGCGACGCTGCCATGCAAATCGAAATCGGTCGCATGCTGGTGATGCGTGCGGCGGACAAGCTGGACCGTGGCGACTTCGCGCGCAAAGAGGTATCGATGGCTAAAATCGTTGTCGCCGATGTGCTGCATCACGCTGTAGACACCGCGATACAGCTCAACGGGGCGCGCGGCTATTCCAAAGACACGCCGCTGGAATGGATGTATCGTTACGCCCGTCAGGCACGGCTGGTGGATGGCGCGTCCGAGGTACACAAAATGGTGCTGGCGCAAGCCTTCATGAAAGAACGGCAGAATTTCTGGAACTGGCAGTAGCTGGCTCTCATGAACACTTTGTTCACTTAGGGGTTAGTTGCAATTGCCCGAAAGGAGATGCAAACATGGCAGAACCGCCTTATAGAGTTGCGCCGACAAACCCTCTGTTTGCCGCGCTGGATGCCACTGCGGTACCGCAATGGCGCATCGATCTCGGCAGGAAGTTTGTGGTCGGTGATCGACTCGCGCACGAAAAATTCGCGCGTTTCATGGTGCTGGTATTGTGTAACGATCAGGAATCTTCCTGAACCGGCATTAAGCGTGGAAGCAGTCTGATACAAACTGCCCCGCCATCTCACAACTGCCGCAAAATCGCCGCGCCCTTGGCCAAAGTCTCGTCGGACTTGGCGAAGCAGAATCGTAACACTTTGTGCGCCGGTGGCTCGCGGTAGAACACCGACACCGGGATCGATGCAACGCCCTTCTCTTTGGTGAGGCGTATGGCGAGGTCGGTGTCGCGCTCATCGCTGATAGCATCGTAGGCGAGGTTTTGAAAAAACGTGCCGCGCGAGGGCAGCGGCTTGAAGCGCGAACCTTTTAAGCCATCGAGGAAAAAATCGCGCTTGCGTTGATAAAACGCCGCGAGTTGCAGATAGGCGTCGCGATTTTTCATGTAATCAGCGAAGGCGTATTGCACCGGGCCGTTCGACACGAAGGCGTTGAACTGGTGCACCTTGCGAAACTCCACCATCAGGTTCTTCGGCGCCAGCACGTAGCCCATCTTCCAACCGGTCACGGCGTAGGTTTTACCGAAGGAATTCACCACAAAGCTGCGTTCCGCCAGGCCGGGATAACGCGCCACGCTTTGGTGTTGATGGCCGTCGAACACCAGATGTTCGTAGACCTCATCACTGGCAACGATGATATCCGTGCCGCGCAGCAGGCCTTCGAGCAGACGCAAATCCTCGCTGGAAAACACACTCGCCGTGGGATTGTTCGGCGTATTCAGAATGATCATGCGCGTCTTCGGCGTGATCGCGTTTTTGACGGCCTCCCAGTCGATGCTGTAATCCGGGTAGCGCATCTGCACATAGACCGGCACGCCGCCGTTGACTTCAACCGCCGGGCCGTAGCAATCGTAGGCTGGCTCAAACAGAATGACTTCATCGCCGGGGCTGACGAACGCCGTCACGCAGGTAAAAACGCCGTAGGTCGCGCCCGGCGTCACGGTGACTTCGTGCTCGGGATCGTACTGCGCGCCATAGAGGAACTGCATTTTTTCCGCGATGGCCTCGCGCAAGCCGATGATGCCTGCCATCGGCGGATACTGATTAAAACCCGAGTTGACGTATTTACAAAACAACTCACGCAACTCGGGCGCACAATCAAAATCGGGAAAGCCTTGCGACAAATTGATCGCCTTGTGATCGGCGGCGAGCTTCGACATCACCGTGAAAATGGTGGTGCCGACATTGGGGAGTTTGGAGGGAATCGAGCGAGGATACGGGTTCATTGAGGTAACTATTTTTTTTTAAACAGTTTTTTAATTGACTACCACGCGCTTCGCCGACAACGCATTGAGGTCGTCGATATACCCTTGCAGTTTCTGCTGCACCTGCGTGCGCTGCTGCGGCGTCAGCGAGTGCCGCACTTCAAGGTAAAGCACCATGCGTTTTTCGTAACCCTCGTCGAGCGCGGCGTGCATGGCGGGCGGTCGTCCGCTTTCCCAATCGGCCAGCCAGGGCCGCAGGGTGCGGGCGAATTCGGCTTTGTTGCCACGTGCGTTGAGCAAAGCGAGAAATTCTTTTTGCCGCCGCTGGCGGTCTTGTTGACGCAGGTGATCGGTATAGGGAATGGTGTCGTTCAACGCGCTAATGCGCGCCTCCTGTGCAGGCGTGAGCGGGCCGGTCCAGTCGCGGATGCGCTTTAACGTGCGATCCAGCCGCGCGCGGCGACGGGCTTCGGCGTTGCCGTCGAGTTTGTGTTCGTCGGCAAATTTTTTGTTGGTCTTGTCGAATTGTTTTTGCAGCGCTTTGATGTTGTCCGGTGTCAGCCCCGCTAGTAACTCCACGGCATCCGGCAGGCCTTTGACGGCGATGGTGCGATAGCGCGACTTCATTCCGTCGAGCAACCACAGGGCATCATCGCGCGTAATGTTGCGTTCCGCGCGCTGTTTGATTTCGCCGAGAAAGCGCGCGTATTCAGGCAACTGTTCGTGGCGATGCCAGACCAGCAAGGCATCAAGCCGGGCATTGAAATCCTGCTTTTGCAGCGGTTCGAAATCAAAATAATCATGCGCCATCCACGACAACAACGTGTCTGCCTGGTTGTAAACCACGCGCACGGCGCTGCAGCCCGGCAGCAGCGCAACGGCCAGCAGCAACAAGGCGCAGTGTTTGTAGAGGATTGAAATTCGCATTGCGGGCGCGGTGTAAAAAGCA
>CAMBGJ010000161.1 GCA_945865805.1 Bordetella parapertussis | reverse complement strand
CGCGCTCTAATATGACCCAAATTCACCCACTCGATTCCGTGAAGACCCTGAAAATAGAACGGATCGAGATTTTTGTCACCGAACTACCAGTGCGGGTGCAGCGCATTTTTTCCAGCGGTTCGTACGACACCGGCCCGGCGAATCAAGTTCTCGGCAAGCCGGTGCTGGTGAAAATTTTTGCCGAGGGCGTGGTGGGTTACGGGCAGATACGTCCGATCACGCCGGGGCATTTTCTTGCCGATACCACGCAGGGCATGGTGGCGGCGATACGCGAAATTTACGGCAAGAATCTCATCGGCAAATCGATCTTCGACATTGAGTCCGCCAACGAAATGTTCGATCTGCGTCTCGCGGGCAACCCGTGCTCGCGCGCCGTGCTCGACATCGCGCTTTACGACGCCATGGGCAAGGCGCTGAACATGCCGGTGCATCAACTTATCGGCGGCGCGTGCCAGCCGCGCATTCCGCTGGAGTGGTCGGTGAGCCTCGCCAATGATGTGCAGACCATCATCAACGAAGCCACGCGTGCGGTGAACGAATTCGGCATCAAGGTGTTGTGCATCAAGGCCGCCGACCGGCGCGGCTGGCGGCAGGATGTCAAACACTTTGCTGCCGTGCGTAAAGCCGTGGGTGACGACGTGGTGATCGGCGTTGACCCGAATACCGGTTGGAGCATGGCCGATGCGCTGGCGGCCACACACGCGCTGCGTGAATACGATCTGGGTTACATCGAGCAGCCGATAGACCGGCGTGATCTCGCGGGCATGGCGGAAATCCGCCGTCAGGCGATGGGCATCCCGGTGATGGCCGACGAGGCGCTGTTTACTGTGCAAGACGCATATGCCATTGCCGAAGCGCGCGCGGCCGACGCCTATTGCATCAAGCTCTACAAGATCGGCGGCCTCACGCCGGCGAAGAAAATCGCTGCCATCGCACAAGCGGCTAACATACAACTGAACTGCGGCGGGCTCGCCGTGCAATGCCAGCTTGAAGCGGCCGCTGGCGCGCATTTCTACGCCAGCACGCCGGAAAAACGCATGATGGGCGCGGCCGAGTTTGTCTTCGGGCTGAACACCATAGGCCCCGACCCGATAGTGCCGGTGACCGATTTCGTGGTGAAGGATGGGCATGTCAACGTGCCCACCGGGCCGGGACTGGGCATCACGGTGGACGAAGCGGCATTGAAAAAACATACGCTGTTGCACGAAGTGGTAAGGTAAAAAATGACTATCAACATCCGCAAGATCGACACCCGCGACGAGCCGCGCTGGCGCGTGTTATGGGACGGCTACTGCCGCTTTTACGAGCGTGAGCCGAACGAGCCGATAACGCGTCACCTGTGGGCGCGTCTCACCGACTTCGCATCACCGGTGCAAGCCATCGTCGCGGAAGATGCCGATAAACACGTCATCGGCATCGCGAATTACATCATTCATGAAAACACATCGCTGCTGACACCGGTGTGTTATTTGCAGGATTTGTTTGTTGATCCGGCGTGCCGCGCCGTGGGTGTGGGCCAGCAAATGATCGACTGGCTGGTGGCAGAAATGAAAACCCAGGGCTGGCCCCGGCTGTACTGGAACACCAAAGAAAACAACTATCGTGCACGCGGGTTATACGACAAATACACGCCGCGCGACCCCTTTGTGCGCTATGTGATCAACCGTCCGGCGGATTAACCGGTTCGATGGCCGAGCCTTTGTCTGAGCCGACAGAACAGCATAAGCGGCTCTCAGTTCTTGCGCCATTCCATTTCAGAAACTTCCGCTTTCAATGGCCTGCGGATGTTGCCACCTCGTGGGCCTACGAGATGGAAACCATCGTGCTCGGCTGGTATGTGCTGGTCGAGACGCAATCGGTTTATCTGCTGACGGCCTTCGCGGCGATTCAATACATCGGCACGCTGTTTTCACCGATGTTCGGCGTGATGGGCCACCGCATCGGCAACAAACGCCTGCTGTGCGGCATGCGCGGGCTGTATGCCACGCTGGCGATCGTCATGGCAGCGCTGACGGTGACCGGGCAACTCACGCCTATGTATGTGTTTATCAGCACCACGTTGCTGGGGCTGGTGCGCCCATCAGATCAAGTGATGCGCTATGCCCTGATCGGCGAAACCATGCCCGCAAGTCACATGCTTGCGGCAGCCAGTGTGTCGCGTACCACGCAGGATTCCGCGCGCATCATGGGCGCGCTATCGGGCGCGGGGCTGGTGGCGGCGTTCGGCATGGGCTCGGTGTATATGGTGATAGCGGCCTTCTATGCGCTGAGTTTTGTGTTGACCCTGCGCGTGCAGGGGGTGAGGCGCGACGCGGCGGAACTGCAACAGTCGTCACCCTGGCGTGATCTGAAAGAAGGGGTGGCCTATAGCTGGACGACGCCGCAGATTCTGGCGGCAATGTGGCTGGCGTTGCTGGTCAACCTTACCGCGTACCCGCTCACGCATGGCCTGTTGCCGTATGTGGCCAAGGAAGTCCTGCATACCAGCCAGACCGGTTTGGGTTATCTGTCGGCCGGTTTTGCCGTAGGTGCGCTGATCGGCGCGATAGGCATCAACAACGTGAGTCGCGTGGTGCCGCCCGCGCGCTGCATGGTGATTTTCTGCCTGGGCTGGTATGTGGCCTTACTGATTTTTTGCCATACCGACGGGCTGACGCTGGCCGTGGCCGCGATGGTGTTCACCGGCTTCATGCAGAGCCTGGGCATGGTGTCGATGTCGGCGTTGCTGTTGCGCACGGCGAGCGGAACGCTACGCAGCCGCGTCATGGGTCTGCGCATGTTGATGATTTATGGCTTGCCCGTCGGGCTGATGGGGGCGGGGCCGCTGATCACGCGCCTGGGCTATCACGCGACAGTGTGGCTCTATTGCGTGTCGGGCATCGTGCTCACGGCATTCATCGCGTGGCGTTGGCGCGCGCACTTGTGGCAGCGCGATGCGCCCGCGAACCGCCGGTAGATTGTTCGGTCGTTTATAAATATTCAATTAAAACAAATGCTTACGGTGACTCATCGTTCGATCCGAATACCCGCCGATTTAATCACCTTGCTCCAGCGATCCGACTCTGCGCGCATGTGCGCCGTCAAACCCGCGGGGGTACTGGATAGCGGCTCCGAACCCATATCCAGTAGCCGCTGAGCAAATGGGGGATCTGCGATCATTTTCACCATCTCGGCGTTGATTTTGTTGATGACGGGTGCAGGCGTGCCGGTTGGCGCCAGCATCGCGTACCAGTTGAAGTACTCAAAGCCGGGCAGGGTCTCGGCGATGGTGGGGATTTCCGGCGCGACGGGCGAACGTTTGGTGCTGCCCACACCCAGACCGCGCAGTTTGCCTGTGCGCACAAGTTGCAGCACCGCAGGTATGCTGTTGAACATGAACTGCGCCTGACCGCCAACGACATCGGTCACACCCGGCCCCGAGCCTTTATACGGCACGTGCACGAAGTTAATGCCGCCCATTGCCTTCAGCAACTCGCAGCCCATGTGATTGGGCGTGCCGGTGCCCGCAGAGGCGCAGTTCAACTGGCCGGGTTTGGCCTTTGCCAGCGCGATGAGCTCCGGCACGTTTTTCGCGGGCACGCCGGGGTGAGCAAACAGCATCTGCGGGTTGATCGAGCCCAGCGAAATCGGTGCCAGATCACGAAACGGATCGTACGGTGTTTTGTAGAGCAGGGGGTTGAGTATCAGCCCGGCGGAGGTCGAAAATATCAGCGTGTAACCGTCCGGGTTGGCCTTGGCTGCGATTTCGTGCGCGATCACGCCACCCGCACCGGCGCGATTGTCGATCACCATCTGCTGGCCCCAGGCATCGGTGAAACGCTGCGCCATCGCGCGCACGGTGAAATCGTTGGCGCTGCCCGCCGTGCCCGGCACGATAATGCGGATGGGGCGGATGGGGAAATCGCTTTTGGCCTGAGCGTAAGCGGCGGCCGGGGGCAGGGCGGTTGCGGCAAAGGTTGCCGTGATGATCAGGAGTTGGCGCACGTTTGTTCCTTGTGTGAGGTTGCTAAGTTTAGCAATATCGAGGGCAGATTAAAGCATTTACTGTTGCCCGCTTTCTTGTCACGACCAGCCCGTCATTCTGGCGAAAGCCGGAACCCAGGTTGTATCCAGGTTGTAACCGGCGCCCAAGGCCTACAATTCAAGATGCTTCGCACCGGTTTACCACCTGGGTTCCAGTCTGCGCAGGTGCGACGGGTTTGGGCAGGCATCGCGCTCAGGTGCCCGACAGTCGGCAACAAGACTCAGGCCAATGACGGAATCACTTCCTCGGTAAACCAGTCCATCGGCAGTGGATGGCCACGCCCGGCGGCAAATTGCAGGCCAATTCCGGGCAGGTTGACGAAGCAGGTTTTTTGTTCGGCCGAGGTTCGGCCCACTGCCTTGCCAGCGATCACTCCGGCCAGACTGGGTGTCGCGCGAAAATCAAGTTCTTCTATTGCGTGGCAGCCCGAGGGGCTGCGGGCGAATTAGCCGCACATTCGCCCAACTGTTTTTCAGCAAGCGCTGCATTCAGATCAAAGTGGGATAAACATCTAAAACATCAATAAAAACAAATACTTACGTTGAATTCTGGTATGTCGCTGTTTGGGCCGGGCTACTGGTCGAGCTGTAAGCCAGCCGACTTCACCACGCCGCCCCATTTTTTTATTTCCGCCTGAAAATATGCCGCGAACTCGGTGGACGACAGGCCGCCCGGCTCGGCGCCTTGACTGCGTAACGCCTGATTGACCTCGTTGGATTTCAGCGCGGCGCGGGTGTCTTTCAGCAGCCGCTCGATCACGGCAGGCGGTGTTTTGGCGGGTGCCAACAGGCCGAACCAGGAGCTCGATTCAAAGCCCGCGTAGGTTTCCGCGATGGTGGGGGTTTCTGGCAGCGCCGGCGCGCGCTTCAGGCTGGTGATCGCCAGGCCGCGCAGCTTGCCGCTTTTGACGTGCGGCAGCGTGGATACGGTGCTGCTAAAGAGCAGTTGAATTTGCCCGGCGATCAAGTCGATGAAGGCGGGGCCACTGCCTTTGTAGGGCACGTGGGTGAGTTGGATGTTTGCCGCGGCTTTCAGCAGCTCGGTGGTGAGATGGATGGAGCTGCCCGCGCCGGACGAGCCGTAGTTCAGCGTGCCCGGTTTGTTGCGTGCCAGCGTGATCAGCTCCGCGACGCTGTGCGCCGCCACGGACGGGTGCACGCTCAGCATGAAGGGCGTGGCAGTGATCAGCGTCACCGGCGCAAAATCCCTGACCGGGTCGTAGGGCAGTTTTTTGAACAGGCTGGGGTTTACCGCGTGAGTGGTTGAGATTAGCAGCAGCGTGTGGCCGTCGGGTGGCGATCGCGCGGCTATTTCGCTGCCGATGAGCGTGGTGGCGCCGCTGCGGTTATCGATCACCACCGGCTGGCCGAAGCTTTCGGTCAACTGCTTGCCGATCATGCGGCCTATCGCATCACCGGGGCCGCCCGCGCCGAAGGGGACGATGAGGCGCACGGGTTTGGTGGGGTAGGCCTGTCCTGAGCCTGTCGAAGGGGTTTGCGCAGCGGCAGCGAAGGGCAGCATCGCCATTAACGCGATTGCGAGCGCGCGCCGCATCAGATGATTTTATCGGCGGCGAGCTGGTCGATTTCCGCCTCGGACAGCCCCAGCACGCCGCTCAGAATTTCACGCGTGTGTTCGCCCAGCAGCGGGGCAGGGCGCTCGTATTGCGGCGGCGTTTTCGCTAGGCGCGCAGGGTTGGCAAGTGCGGGCACCGAGCCTGCACGCGAGTGCGGTATCGCCACTTGCACGCCGCGCGATTGCACATGTGGGTCGTCGAACACTTGCTGAATATTATTTAGCGGGCCGCAGGGCACGCCCAGTTGCGTGAGGCTGCTGATCCATTCGTTGGCTGTTTTTTGCGCGAACGCGGCTTCGAGCATTGGGATCAACACATCACGATTCGTCACGCGCAGCGGGTTGGTGAGAAAGCGCGGATCCTTCGGCAATTGCGCGCACCCCAGCGCCCCGCAGAGCTTGGCGAACTGCCCGTCGTTGCCCACCGCCACCACCATCGGCCCGTCCTTGGCCTGGAACATTTGATAGGGCACGATGCTCGGGTGGCCGGTGCCCATGCGTTTGGGGATGATGCCGCCGACGAGGTAATTCATGTTGATGTGCGAGATGGCGGCAATGGTGGTGTCGAGCAGCGACATATCGATGTGCTGCCCCGTGCCGGATTTATCGCGTTCGGCGAGCGCGGTCATGACGGCGAAACTCGAATAGATGCCGGTCATCACATCGCAAATCGCCAGGCCCACCTTGGCGGGGCCGCCGCCGGGTAATTCGTCGGGGCCGCCGGTGAGACTCATCAAGCCGCTCATCGCCTGAAAAATATAGTCGTAGCCGGGGCGGTTGCGATACGGCCCGCTCTGGCCGAAGCCGGTGATCGAGCAATAGACGATGCGCGGATTGATGGCGCGTATGGCTGCGTAATCGAGACCGTAACGTTTGAGATCGCCGACTTTGTAGTTTTCGATCAGTACGTCGGCGCGCGCGGCGAGCTGCTTGATCAAAGCCTGCCCGCGTGGCGTGGCGATATCGATGGTGATCGAGCGCTTGCCGCGATTGATTGACATGAAGTAGGCCGAATCCGTCGTGTCATTGCCAGCGGTGTCTTTGACATACGGCGGAAAAGTGCGTGATTCGTCGCCGTGATGCGGGCGTTCAACCTTGATGACCTCGGCGCCGAAGTCGGCGAGGTTTTGCGCGAGAAAGGGGCCGGCCAGGACGCGGCTCATGTCGAGCACTTTCAGATGATCCAGCGCTTTTGTCATGATGAATTTTTAACGTCCGGTGAATTTGGGTTTGCGCTTTTGCTGAAAGGCGGTGACGGCCTCTTGATGATCCGCGCCGATGTTGGTCATCGCCTCATAGGCGAGCGAGGCATCGAGCATCGAATGCGCCATTTGCCGCAGCGGAATATTGATGCTGGTCTTGGTCCACTTGATCGCCTTGGTGGGGCCATTGGCGAGCTTTTGCGCCAGCGTGTTGACCTTGGCGTCGAGCTGATCGCGCGGCACGGCGTGATTGATGAGGCCGATGCGCTCGGCCTCTTTGGCGTCGAGCGGGTCACCGGTCAGCAGGTATTCCTTGGCGCGCGCGTAGCCGATGAGTTGCGGCCAGATGATCGCGCCGCCGTCGCCCGCCACGTAGCCCATTTTCACGTGCGGATCGCCGAAGCGCGCATCGTCCACCGCGATCACGATGTCGCACAGCAAGGCGAGCGTCGCGCCGAGTCCGATGCAGTCGCCATTCACGCGCGCGATCACCGGTTTCTCGAGATCAAGCAGACCAAAAATCATCTGCTTCATTTCGAGATTTTTTCGGTTGAACAACTCCGGGTCGTCGATGCGCTTTTGCATCATCGGAATATCGCCGCCCGCCGAAAACACCGTGCCCGCACCGGTAAAAATCACCACATCGGAATCGTGATCCAACTGCACCTCGTGCCACAGCCGCGCCAGTTCGTTGTGCAATTCGTAATGAATCGGATTCATCGGCGGACGATTGAGCATGATGGTGAGAATGTTGCCCTCGCGCGAGAGCTTCATGTGTTTGTAGCTGGTGTAATCCATGGCGGGTTCTCGTTGGGATTTAAAAATATCAATTAAACAAATGCTTATATTGGCGTTGTCAAGCGATTGCGACGAACCCAGGCGGATCGGCCTGATTTTTTCAGCGCCACGGCATCTGCGAGCGAGGCCACCAGGGGCGAATCGTGCACGCTCCACATTTCTTTCGCGACAACGTACAGCCCCGACGCAGCCAGCGCGGCGAAGAACCCAAAAATTATGGCTAAAAGTGTATGCCAGATACGCATGCCGTGATTCTACGATACGTGTCTGCGGCCCGCCAACCACACTGCACCGCGTTTATCCGTAATAACGCCGCTGGCCGAAAACACTTTGCCCTCGCCGGTGAACGTCACCACGTCGGTGTCGTGATCTTGCAGTGATCCCGCGCGCGGGCATCGACGGTTACTCCGCCTTGGCCCCGGTGTCCTTCACCATCTTCGCGTATTTGGCGGCCTCAGCTTTGAGTTCCACCGCGAATTCAGCGGCGCTATACGGTGTAAATTCAAGCGACAGCGACGACAGCCGCGTCTTCGACGCCGGCAACTGCAGGATGCGATTGATCTCGGTATTGAGCTTGTTCACGATCGCGGGTGGCGTGCCGGCGGGCGCGAGAAACGAAAACCACGTGTGATCCGAAAATCCGGGAAAGCCGCTTTCCGCCACCGTCGGCACATCCGGCAAAATCACCGAGCGCGTGGCGCTGGTCACCGCCACCGGGCGGATCAGTCCGGCACGTATTTGCGGCACTTGTGTTGCCATCGCGGTGGCGACGATCGGCAACTGGTTGCTGACCGCCGCCGCCACTGCCTGCGGCGGCCCGGCCATCGGCACATGCGTAATCTGCACGCCGGAATTGACGCGGAACAACTGCTCCATGTTCAGAAATGGCGTGCCGCCTGCGCCCGACGAGGCGTAGCTCATCGGCGTAATCTTGGCGAGCGCGATCAGTTCCTGTAACGACTTCGCCTTCACTGATGGATGCACGCTGATGATATTGGGCGTTACCGGCCCGCGCGCCACCGCCACAAAGTCGTTCAGCGTGTAGCCAGGATTGTTGTGCAGGCTGACATACACCGCGAATGATGCGCTGGTCACCAATATCGTGTGGGCATCGGCGTTGGCGCGCTTCGCACCTTGAGATGCGATGATGCCGCCCGCGCCGGGACGATTTTCCACCACCACGTTTTTGCCCCAACTGTCGGTGAGATGCTGCGCCACCACGCGCGCCACCAGATCAGTGGGCGAACCCGGCGTGAACGCCACGATGAAGCGGATCGGCCTGGCGGGATAGTCTTGCGCGCTGGCAGCAAGCGGCAGGAACGCCAGGGTGGATAGCAACAATGCAAACGGTTGTTTCAAGATAATTTTCTGCCTCGTTATGGTGTACGGTGACCTGATTATTGTTGAGCCGGTGGCGCAGCAAGCGCCATGATCTCACCGGCATCGCGGCTGTGTTCCAGCGCCCACACGGCGGCGATCAGGCGACTCGCGTCCACACCAGCCTTGCCGTACGCACACAGGGTGTGCAGCTTGGCCTCGAGTTCGGCATCGGTCAACGGATTGCCCAGACTGCCGCGCGCGGCATCGATGCGTGATTCGATGCTGGCACCATCGGCAAACGCGACGCGCACGCGAGCCGCATCAACGCTCAGGCTGGCGTTGTCGATGAAGACAAGCTTCGCGCCCAGCGCACGGATGGCGGGGTCGGCCACCACGGCGTCGCTGAATTCGCTTAAGCCCGCGCGCTGCCGTAATAGCGCCACGCCCACGGCGTGTTGCGCACTGACTTGCGATTGGCGGCCGCTGGTGACGCCGGGCCGGTCGGTGCGTTGCCGCAGCATTGGGTGCCCTGTGATTTCGATGCGGCTGATGGTGTTGCTGCGGTGGGCGATGAATTCGGATCGTGCGGCGAGTTCGAGACAGGCATCGATCACCGGGTTCAGTACCACGCCGCACGGATAGGGCTTGTAGGTATTGCGTTGAAGCTGCCAACAGGCGGGGAGTTCGCCCTCGAGTGCAGACCAATGGACAGTGTCGCCCACTACTTTAAGGAAGCCGAAAGCGCCTTCAAGGGGTGCGGCAGGCCCTTCAAATCCCGCCTGCGCCAACAGCGCGGATAGCAGCCCATTGCGCGCCGCATTGCCGACGCTGATGCTCTTGGCGGAGCTGCCCAGCGTCTCCACCAGCCCCGCAGACTGCGCGGCGGCATTGCCCAAGGCCCATACCAGCTCGTGGGTGGAGAGTCCGATGACTTTTGCGACCGCAGCCGCAGCGCCGAAAATGCCGCAGGTGGAAGTGATATGCCAGCCGCGCGCGTAGTGACCGGGTGAAAGGGCGTTGGCGATGCGGCATTCGACTTCAACGCCCGCCACAAAGGCCAGCAGAAAATCCGCGCCTGAAAGCGGGCGCGTTTGCGCCAGCGCCAGCAGCGCCGACGCCACCGGTGCCGTGGGATGCACAATGGTGGGGATGTGCGTGTCGTCAAAGTCATAGACATTGGCGGCCATGGCGTTGAGCGCGGTGGCATGCAGCATATCGAATCGCTCAGGGCGGCCCACCAGCGAAGCCGCGTGGCCGCCGGTGCTACGAAAGGGCAGCATCACGCGGATGGCTTTATCGACGCTGGGATCCTGGCATGCGCCCAGCGCCACCGCGAAGTAGTTGACGAGCGAACGCAGCGCCTCGTGGCGCACTTCGGCGGGGATAGTCTGCCACTGCAGACCGGTGACGAATTGTGCAAGACGGGAGGTATGTTCGCCGACAGGCGTTTGGTTGGGCATGTGAGAAATAGTGATGGGGTGACGCGGTACTGGACAGTAGGACAGGGGCGGCTTCGCCTGTGCGTCGCCGGGTGTTTGTTGTGAGCCTTAAGCGCAGGCGTGCATGGCGCTACCGTGCACTTTAATCCGCGCGAATATTCGCCTGCTTGATCACATTTGCCCACTTCGCCGATTCAGCTTTCATGAATGCACCGAACGCCTTGGGATTGCTGTCCACCGGGTCGGTGCCTTGTGCGATGAGTTTGTCGCGCAGTTCGGGGATGTTCATCGCGCGGACGATTTCGCCGTGCAGACGTGCGACGACGTGAGCGGGCGTGCCGGTGGGGGCGACGATGCCGTACCAGTATACCACTTCAAAGCCTTTCAAGGTTTCGTTGGTTGCCGCTACATCCGGCAGGAACGCGAGGCGCTTGGGGCCGGTGGTGGCCACTGCGCGTACGCGACCGGCTTTGACGTGTTGCAAGCCGATGGGCACGGCGTCGAAGCCGAATTGTATCTGCCCGCCGAGCAGATCGTTGAAGCCGGGCGCGCTGCCTTTGTAGGGCACGTGGATAGCTTTGATACCGGCCAGGGTATTCAGCAATTCGCTCGCCAGATGCGGCAGGCCGCCGTTGCCGGAGGAGTAATAATTGATCTTGCCGGGGTTGACTTTGATGTGGGCGATGAGTTCGCCGAAGGTATTTGCGGGCACTTTGGGATGGGTGTAGACCAGAAACGGCACCGACGAGGTTTGCATCACCGGCGTGAAATCGCGCTCCAGGTTGAACGGCAGATTTTTCGCCAGCACGGGGTTGACGCTGAGGTTGCCGGTGGTGCCGATAAAAAAGGTATGGTCGTCGGGCGCGGCCTTGGCGACGATGTCGGTGCCGAGGATGCCATTGGCGTCAGGACGATTATCGACCACCACCTGCTGGCCCAGGCGCTCGGTGAGCGGCACGCCGAGCAACCGCGCCACCACGTCGATGCCGCCGCCGGGCGGAAAGCCGACCACGATGCGTACCGGGCGCTGCGGCCAGTTTTGCGCCGGTTGCGCGTGGGCGGTCGCGCTAAATGCCAGTATCAGCGCTGCCGCAACTTGGAAAAAGGTCTGATAAGGGGCGTGTTTCATCACGGCGAATTTGTTCTCAAGTTGGACGAGGCCCGGTTAGTGAGTTTTTGGTCATACGCAGGTAGTCGAAGACCAAACGGGTTTTCGACTCGAGTGCGCGCATCATCCCCGCGATAGATTGCGCCGGTTTCTGGAATGCCTTGAGGAT
>CAMBGJ010000160.1 GCA_945865805.1 Bordetella parapertussis | reverse complement strand
GACAAAATCGTCAAACACGTCCAGATCAAATCCAAAACCAAGCTTTGGCAAGCGAAAAGCACGGCGAACAATTCTGAGGGATCCTCGCGCCTATCCCCAAAATCACGCGTGTTTCAGCCTTCGTTCACACCATTATTGAAAAGCAGCTCGTGGTGTACTACCAGCCGCAAATTGATGTGAAATCCGGTACGGCAGCCGGTGTGGAAGCCCTGGTGCGCTGGAAGCACCCGGTACACGGCCTGGTATTTCCTGATTCATTTATCACGTTGGCGGAATCGTGCGGTGTCATCGACGAATTGACCTGGCTGGTCATTACGCAGATATTCGAGGACGCCAAAACCTTTGCGGCGCAAGGTTGGGAGCCGACGCTGTCCATCAATGTGTCGGCGTTTTCGCTGTGCGATCTCAAGCTGCCCGACCGCCTGTTTTCCCTGGCGCAAAGTTCGGGCGTGGCGCCCGAGCGCATCATCGTAGAAATCACGGAATCCGGCATGGTGGAAAAGGTAGCGCCGGTGCTGGACATCCTGACACGTCTGCGGCTGCGTGGTATCAATCTATCGATCGATGACTTCGGTACCGGGTTTTCCATGATGCATCAGTTAAAGCGTATTCCGGCCAGCGAAATCAAGATCGATATGGAATTCGTGCGTGCCATGGGTCAGGATCACAGCGCAGAAGTCATCGTGCGCAAGACCATCGAAATCGGCCATGAGCTGGGTATGAAGGTGGTCGCGGAAGGCGTCGAAGAGCGCGGGCAGTTAGAGCAGTTGGCCAAGCTTAACTGCGATATCGTCCAGGGTTATTTGTACGGACGGCCAGTGCCGCCGGATGCCTTGTTAAGCTGGTGGAAAGCGGGCATCGCGGAAGCGATTGCTTAACAGCAGTTGCGGGATGATTTGGCGCTGCGGTTTCCTTTTTCGTTGGTTAATCGAATACTTCGTATAATGTATATTATGTAAAGTAATCTATTTCTGGATTAGACCCTATATTCAGCCAACCTCAACCCATCCCCCAACTTACGGTACATCCCCCGCAGCACCCACCTCGCGCGCCCAACCCAGCCAAACGCGTAACTGGCGAAAATCGGCTTCCGCGATGCAGTCCGGCAAGATCACCACATAGCATCTCTTGGTGCCAGCCTGAAGCCGAATAATCGTTAAGCCGAAACTGACGAATCCGCCCGGCAAGCGTTGCGTGTCCACCCAGTCGCCGCTACCTGTTTGGCAACTCAGAAGGCGGCCTTCGATGCGTAGTGCTACCACCGCCTGCGGATGGCTCCGGCGCGCGTGCAGCCGCCAGGCTGTCATGGCACTGGCCAATACGGCAACCCCTGGAATCAAGGCCAACCCGACAGGCAGGTAACACGCCAGCAGGATACCCGCGCCGAGCGTTACAACGGCTAGCCAGGACATCAATATCCTGGATGGCGTCAAGCGCATGACGCCAGTTGTCAACAGCGGCAAGCCTGACATGAACATTCCCCAAACGCAAACCCCGGCGGGATGCCGGGGTTGCTGGAAAGGCAGAACGCGTGACTTAAATTACGACCGCAAACGCTACCTAAGAACTTCAGACCTCAAGTCTTCACGTTGCGTATTTCCGTCACTGCTAACCCGGCTATATCCTGCAATTTAACATAGCGCCCGGATTCGACGTCCACCACGTTGCTGACGCGCGAATAACTGGATTGCACCAGCATGCGTTGCCCATTGGCACCGACGCGCTCTATGCCGAATTCAACCTTATCGCGCTGATCCGACGGTAGCTGGCTCATGAAGTTTTTGGTGCCCCACACCTGACCGAAACGCGCCATATCGGCGAGCCGGGCGGTATGGCTGATGGTTTCGCCCAGCACCACGAACTCAACGCTGGTGGCGGTCTGGAAGGTGCCCAGCCATTCCTGCCCTTCGTTGAGCCCGATATTCAGATACAGCTCGTTTACCCAGTTCTTGCGCAACTGCCATTCCTTGGATAGCCGCGCCATGGCGGTTTTTAGCTCCTGCGCGCATATCACCGCGTTCATCACGTAGTTGGAATCCGGCTGCGGGAAAAAGTAGTAAACCATGCCGTCGCCGACGTGCTTGCCGTAGGTGCCGTTGTACTTGCGGAAAATATCGTCGGCCGTCGACCATATTTTGTTTACCAGCTCAAAATATTCGTCCGGCGGCAGTTCGGAGCAGATTTTCACGGATTCCTGCAAATCCGCCACCAGTACGGCCATATCCGTCAGCACCGGCAGCCGTTTGCTAAGCAGGGTGTGGATCACCATATCGCGCCGTCCCAGCAAGCGCAGCAGTTCGTTTGAATCGCCCTCTTGCGGCGCGATAATGATTAATATGCCTTCGCGGAAATAAGAGGCATAGGCGATGCAATCCGTCAACGAATCATCTTTGCCCATGAGGCGCACGGGGATTTCGCTGACCACGCCGGCGCGCGCGGGCGCGACTTCCTTGTAAAGGTCTTCCAGGATTTGCAGGCGCTTGCTCGGCATGGCACGCAGCGGCTGGACAATGCCTTCCACCGTCATACGCTCCTTGGCCAGCATCAGGTTCATGCGCAGCATGGCGGTGTGGTTGTGCGTAAGCGCTTCGCCAGCGTCCATCAGCAGCTTGAAAATACTGCGATCGTCGGTGCCGGGCGGTAACGAATGGCTAAGTCCCGGTATGCCATCGCGCGCCATGTCGTTGAGCCACAGCACTTCGAAGCGGTAATTCACCATGTAGGCCCTATGCGGCATGTGCCCTATGGTGAGCGACAGCGTATTCGAACTCTCCGATAATGGTCGTCCCGCTGGCTGGGCGGTTAACCGCGGCGGAGGCGGTGGCAGCCCCTCGCGCACCGCGCCACCAGGGTTAGCGTTATTAGTCGCCAGACGCAATCCGATTTCTTCCATGTTTATCCCGCCTCTCTTCCATTCCTGGATTTGTTCGATACGTTGCAGAACATCGGGAGGGAAATGGCCGATTTGCCGGGGGCCGCTTCCCATGATCTCTGGTCGCGACACGATGGGCTTGGGTAAGAAACCGCGAGCGATGTAATTATTTAACGTAGCACGAGACAGTCCCGTTTTTTCGAGAATGTCCTTGCTGGTTAATAAGTTATCGCCCATCCCTGCCTTCGTGTTTCTCAATATGGTTATACTGTATAGGCATGATAAACAGTAAGGGCGGGGAATGTCAATACTGTATAAGCATTTCGTGTGATATATGCCACACTGTGTTAGACACTAACTTGGCGACGCAGGAATTACGTAGATAGTGTCCAAATTGTAGCGAACTGTCTAAAAAGCAGAAATCCCTGTCTGCGCACGCCCTAGCACCAGCGCATGGATGTCGTGCGTGCCCTCGAGGGTATTGATGGTCTCCATGTTCATCATATGGCGAATTACGTTGAACTCATCAGAGATTCCGTTACCCCCCAGCATGTCACGCGCCAGACGCGCAATATCCAGCGCCTTGCCGGTGGCGTTACGCTTCACCAGTGACACCATTTCTGGCGTTGCTTTGCCCTGCTCCCGCAGGCGCGACAGATGCAGCACCGACAGCAAACCGATGTTAATTTCGGTCTGCATATCCGCTAATTTCTTTTGAATCAATTGGTTAGCCGCCAACGGCTTGCCGAACTGCTTGCGATCGATCACGTACTGCCGCGCCGTATGCCAGCAGGCCTCAGCTGCGCCCATGGCACCCCAACAAATGCTGAAACGGGCATTGTTAAGGCAGCCAAAGGGGCCTTTTAAGCCAGTTACGCCGGGCAGCATGTTCTCGTCCGGCACGAACACCTGATCCATCGTCACCTCGCCGGTTTGCGAGGCACGCACGGAAAACTTGCCCTCGATCTTGCGCGTGGAAAGCCCCTTCATGCCACGCTCCAGGATAAAACCTCTAACTGTGCCCTCCTCGTCCTTGGCCCAGATCACCAGAATATCGGCGATCGGCGCATGCGTAATCCACAGCTTGGTGCCGCTGAGCGACCAGCCGCCGGGCACCTTTTTGGCGCGTGACTTCATGCCGTCGGCGTCGGAGCCGTGATCCGGTTCCGTCAGCCCGAAGCAGCCCAGCAGCTCGCCGGTAGCCATCTTTGGCAGATACTTCTGCCGGTGTTCTTCGCTGCCGTAGGCGTAAATCGGCGTCATCGCCAGTCCGGTTTGGACGCTACAAGCGGAGCGGAACGCGGTGTCTACCCGCTCCAGCTCGCGCATCACAAGACCATAAGCCACGTAGCCGATGCCCGCGCAGCCGTAGCCTTCCAGCGGTGCCCCCAGGAACCCCAGCTCGCCCATCTCGCGCATCACGATCGGGTCAAAGGATTCCGTGCGGTTCCAGTCGCGGATGCGTGGTTGCAGCTTCTCCTGGGCGTAGGCGCGCGCTGTGTCGCGGATCATGCGCTCGTCAGCGGTGAGCAGGTCTTCAATGAGGAACGGATCGTCCCATTTGAACTGTCCACCTATGAGGGTTACTTTGGTGAAATCGGTCATGATTTATCTCGAAATTTGGCAAAGAAAAGGGCCGGAGCATGAGCATCCGGCCTGAGTAACACAACTTCTTTTGCCACAGAGGTCACAGAGGTCACAGAGACGCCTGCGTTTGAATCTCTCTGTGGGCTCTGTGTCCTCTGTGGCTAAATATTTTTTAAAACAAATACTTACTGAACTCTCTCCAGAATCACCGCGGTGCCCTGCCCGCCACCGATGCACAAACTCACCAGCGCATAACGGCCGCCGATACGGTGCAACTGCCGCGCTGCCGTCAACGCCAGTCGCGCGCCAGAGGCACCCAATGGGTGTCCAAGGGCAATCGCGCCGCCGTTCGGATTGACACGCTTGTCGTCAAACGCGACGTCCAGACCTTTCAGACAGGACAATACTTGCGCGGCAAATGCCTCGTTGATTTCGATAATGTCCATATCTTTGATGGACAGTCCAACTCTAGCCAGCGCTTTCTTCGACGCTGCCACCGGGCCGATACCCATGATGTCCGGCCGGGCACCCGCCGACGCGCTGGCAATAACGCGCACCATAGCTTTGACACCGGCTTTTTCGCCGGCTTGTTTCGAGCCGACCATCAGCGCCACGGCACCGTCGTTCACGCCTGAGGCATTGCCCGCCGTGGTGACGCCGTCTTTGTACAGCACCTTCATTTTCGCCAAGGTGGCGAAGTCGCTGCCTGGACGCGGATGCTCGTCGTCGGCTACCGCTGGCACCGGGCCTTTGCGGGTGGGCGGCAATTCCACGGCGGCGATCTCACCAGCGAAGAAACCCTCGCCCTTGGCGGTGGCGTATTTGGATTGTGAGGCAGCGGCGAAAATATCGGCCTGTTCGCGGGTAATGCCGTATTCGCGCGCCAGATTGTCGGCGGTCTGCGGCATTTGGTCATCGCCGAAACGCTTCACCAGCGCCGGGTTCGAAAAGCGCGGGCCGATGGTGCTGTCGTAAAACTTGATGCCACGGTCAAACGGGCTTTCGGCGCGGCTCATTACAATGGGCGAACGGCTCATGCTTTCCACGCCGCCCACTACGAATACATCGCCCTCCCCTGCCGAGATCGCGTGCGCGGCATGCACCAGCGCGCCCAAGCCGCTGGCGCAGTTGCGTTGCACCACGGTACCCGGTGTTTCGATGGGCAGATCAGCCATCAGCAACGCGTGGCGTGCGACACAGCGGCTGTCTTCGCCGCCCTGGTTGGCGCAGCCGACGATCACGTCCTCGATTTGCTCGGGCTTAAACGCTGAACTGGCGACTACGGCCTTGATCACACCGCCCAGCAGATCGTCGGGACGAACCTTGGCCAGCACGCCAGCGTGACGGCCAAACGGAGTGCGTTTTCCTTCGTATAGATAAGCGTCTAACATTTTAAATTTCCCTTTAAAAACAAACAGTTAAAAAGTTTTGTTAATTTAAAAAATTAAGTTTCTTCAGTAAGCGCCGAAACCCCCAGCTTCGCCCGGCGGGTCAGCCAGATGTTCGGCCGGTAACGCGGATCGGCGTAAATCTTGTTCATGGTACTGAGCACACGATGGATGTTCTCCACGCCCAACACATCGGCAAACTTGAACGGCCCGTTGGGGTAATTCAAGCCCAAAGTTACTGCCTTGTCGATATCCGCCGGCGACGCGGTACGGCTTTGCGCAATCGAACAGCCGATATTGACGATCATCGCAATGATGCGCTGCGCAATAAAACCGGGGCTATCGCGGCACACCGTGACCGGCACGCCATCGGAGGCCAGCAAGCCGTGCGCAGCATCACGCATCGCCGGGTCGGTAAGTGGCGTGGTCATAATCGTTCGGCGTTTGACCATCGGGAACAAAGTGTCCACTGCCACCACGCGTTTAGGATCCAGCCCCTGCGACGTGGCTGCCGTGGTGGCATCTTCGCCGATGGGCGTAACCAGAATCAGCGCCTTGGCCGACGGTTTAGCGCCCTGCTCCACCGTCACGCCCAGTCTACTGAGTAATTCCACCAGCTTGGCCGAACCTACTGCCTCAACACCGCTAACCCAAACAGAATCCGGGCGGGTGGCGGGCGCGGGCTTTTCCGGCGGCACGATGGCTTTTAAATCCTTGCCGGAAGTATCGTATTCGTAAAAGCCCTTTTTCGTCTTGCGCCCGAGCACGCCGGCTTCGTAGCGCGCCTGCATGATCAAGCTGGGCCGATACCGCGGCTCCTGAAAAAACTGGTTATAAATCAATGAACTGGCGGGCTGCGTGACATCCAGCCCAGTCAATTCCATCAGCTCGAACGGCCCCATGCGAAAGCCACCCACGTCGCGCATCACGCGATCCACATCAGCAAACGTAGCAACACCTTCCTGCACCAGATGGCAGCCTTCAAGCGAGAACCCGCGGCCCACCTGATTCACCAAAAAGCCTGGTGCATCGGTCAGCCGCACCGGCTCGCGCGTCATGCGTTTACCCAACGCCATCAGCGAGTCGCAAACCCATGCCTCTGTCAGCAAGCCGGAAATCACCTCGACCAGCTTCATCAGCGGCACCGGGTTGAAAAAGTGAAAACCGGCAAAGCGCTGCGGGGTTTTCAACTTGGCGCCGATGGTCGTCACCGACATCGACGAGGTATTCGACACCATGATGCATTCCGGCGTGACGATATCTTCAAGCTCGGCAAACAACGCGCGCTTGGCATCGAGGTTTTCCACAATCGCCTCGATCACCACATGGCACGGGCGCATGTCCTTGTGCGAATCGACAATCTTGATGCGCGCCGTAGCGGCAACCGCATCGTCTTTCGTCATCTGGCCTTTTTCGGCCGCGCGCTCGAGCATCTTGCCGATGAAATCGCGGGCCTCGGCCGCCGCGCCCGGCCGCGCATCGGTCATCAATACTGTCATGCCGCCCGCAGCAGTCACTTGAACAATGCCGCGCCCCATCGCGCCGGTACCGATAACGCCCACGGTCAAATCGGGGCGATTCACATCTAACGTCATGAAATATCCTTATAAAACAAATAGTTATATTTATTGCTGGAACGGCGTTGAGCGCTGAATTATAGGCGTTGGATGGATGGGTGGCAATGTGCTGGGACTATCAACTACTGGCACCCCCGCCAGGCCCACGTAGCTGCGCCAATACGGCATCGCGTGATACAGTAATCCTCTGTTTCAGCAGCGGAGATATCAACAGCTATGGCCAATCAAGATCACCATCACGACCACGATCACGCTGGCGGCTCGGCATTGTCCGAGATGCAGTTGCGGGTTCGCGCGCTTGAATCCATCCTGACCGAAAAAGGTTATGTCGAGTCGGCGGCGCTCGACGCGATCATCGAGGCCTGCGAGACCAAGATCGGGCCGCACAACGGCGCCCGCGTGGTGGCGAAAGCCTGGGCCGATCCTGTCTTCAGAAAAGCCTTGCTTGAGGATGGCTCGAAAGCCGTCGCGGCGCTGGGCCATCTGAGCCGCGTCGGCGAGCACCTGATTGCCGTCGAGAACACACCGCAAACCCACAACATCGTAGTGTGCACCCTGTGCTCGTGTTATCCGTGGGATCTGCTGGGCCTGCCGCCGGCTTGGTACAAATCGACGCCGTACCGCTCGCGCACCGTGAAAGACCCGCGCGGCGTGTTACATGATTTTGGCGTCACGCTGCCAGCCGATACCCAAATCCGCGTGTGGGACTCCACCGCTGAAACGCGATTCTTCGTGCTCCCGCTGCGTCCGGCGGGCACCAACGGCTGGACCGAAGAACAGCTCGCCGCGCTGGTCACGCGCGACTCGATGATCGGCACGGGCCTGGCTGCAACACCCGGGAAGGCGGCCTGATGGACGGCGTACATGACATGGGCGGGATGGACGGCTTCGGCCCGGTGCAGCCGGAGCGCGACGAGCCGGTGTTCCATGCGCCGTGGGAAAGCCGCGTGCTGGCGATGACGCGCGCAATGGGTGCCGCCAACGGCTGGACCATCGACATGCAGCGGTTCGCGCGCGAGCAACTGCCGCCTGGGTTTTACCTCGACGCGACGTATTACGAGAAGTGGTTTTTCGCCATGCGGCAGATGCTGCTCGATCACGGCATGATTGACGACGCAGAGGTAGCGGTTGGTCGTGCGCTGCGCCCCGCCGCGCCGCTCAAGCGCGGCGCGTTCAGGCTGGCGGACGTGCAACGGGTAATGCGCCGCGGCAACTTCGAGCGCGCGACCCATGCGCCTGCCCGCTTTAAGGTCGGCGAACGCGTGCGCGCGAAGAACATTCACCCACAGACGCACACCCGGCTGCCGCGTTATGCGCGCGGCCATGTTGGCGTGATCGAGCGCATTCAAGGCTGCCACGTATTCCCCGACGTGTCGGCGCAGGGTGACGGCGACCAGGCGCAGTGGCTGTATACGGTGCTCTTCGACGGGCGCGGGCTGTGGGGCGCGGACGCCGATGCCACACTCAAGGTTTCTATCGAGGCCTTCGAATCCTATCTCGATCTTGTCTGACATGAGCGAGCACGCTTTCACGGCAGTGCAGGCCGTGGCAGAGGCAGTCCCCGGTTTTCCGCGCGACACGGAGGGCCCGGTGTTCCGCGAGCCGTGGGAAGCCCAGGCCTTCGCCATGACGCTCGCACTGTACGATCGCGGACTCTTCACCTGGCCGGAATGGGCGGCAATGCTCGCAGCAGAGATCGAGCGCGCGCGGACGAACGGCGACCCCGACACCGGGGAAACCTACTACCACCATTGGCTGGCCGCGCTGGAGCACATGGTCAAGGAAAAGCGCGTGACCGATGTCCAGGCGCTGTCGCGCTACCATGACGCCTGGGACCATGCCGCCGACCGCACGCCCCACGGCATGCCGATCGAGCTTCAGCCCGACGATTTCATCAAATCGTGATCCAGCGCTCCTGACTGGGGCACAGATAGCCGGTGAATTCATCGTCGTTGATAGCGTGGTTTAGCAAGCGCGGCATCTACTACGGCTGGGTGATCGTCGCCGTGATGTTTGTCACGCTGTTCTTTTCGCTTGGGTTTCGCTTCGCTTTCGGCGTCTACTATTCCGCCATACTGGACGAGACCGGCTGGTCGCGCGCGGACACGGCGGGTGTCATTTCTGCCGCCATGATCGTCTACGCCTGCACCGCGGCGCTGGCCGGCTATCTGTTCGACCGCCTAGGCGCGCGCGTGCTGTTTACCATCGGCGCGCTGAGCATGGGATCAGGGCTGATGCTCTGCTCAACCGTCAATTCCCTGGTCGGCCTCACCGCCGCCTACGGCATCCTGCTCGGACTGAGCTACGCCGCACTCGGTTTCATTCCGCACATGGCCATCGTCCCGCGTTGGTTCGTGCGGCGGCGAGGGCTGGCCTCCGCCTTATCGCTGGCCGGCGTCGGCCTGGGTTCCCTCGCAGTCGCCACCCTGAGCGCGGAACTGATCGTTCGCATTGGCTGGCGCGAAACGATGTGGTGGTTCGGCCTTGCCGCGATGGTGGTGTTGATACCGCTTAACCTCCTGTTTCATCGCCATTCTGCCGAGAGCGTAGGTTTGGCGCCTGATGGCCCGTCCGCTCAGCCTGCGGCGCGGATCACGTCCGCCGAGGTCGGCACGAGCGTAAGGGGCGCGGTGCGTACCCCGGTGTTCTGGCTGCTGGCAGTCGCCGTTGCCATGACCGGGCTGTGCAACATGATCCTCATTGTTCACCAGACGCGGATGCTGGTGGACATGGGATTCAGCCTGTCCATGGCCTCGCTGCTTTTCGGCGTGCTCGGCGCCATGCGCGCAGCGGGCGGCCTGATTTGGGGGCCGCTGTCCGACCGCATCGGCCGCGCGACCTGTGTCGTCATCATTTGCAGCATCAGCCTCGTTGGACTGGCGCTACTGTGGCTGACGTCACTTGTCCCGCCCGAAGCGTTCGCCTTACGCATCGCGCTGCTCGCGGGCTTCCTGCTCACATACGGCATCGGCTTTAACGGCATTTCCCCGGTCTACGCCTCCGCCGTCTCCGACCGATTCGCGGGCAAGAACCTCGGCACCATCCTCGGCCTGCTCGATCTGGGCTCGGCGCTGGGCCCCTGGTGGGCGGGTTGGATGTTCGACCGCTACGGCAGTTACGGCGGTGTCATTCTTGGCGTTGCGCTCGGTGTCGTCGTCACCGGCTTCGCGCTTTGGGCTGCGACGCGCCAGCGAAGGGCGGCTTGAGCGGATGCCCTGGGCTCGATGCGGGCGCGCCTGAGCGAGCCGTGGTCGCTTTAAATCTCAATCACGCAGACTGCGAATAGCGTCCTTCAATCCCTCCGCAGGCTTTACCCCCATCTCGACACGCTTGCTGACCTCCCACACACGGCGCACATCAGCCATCACTTCATCGTCGGGGCGGTCGATGTCGATGGGCACGCTCACGATCGCCCACGAGGTTAGGCCGGTCAGCCAGAAGGTTTCCACGCGATTGCCCTCGGGGTCGCGAAAATACAGACCGATGGCGCTGGCATGGGTGACCAGACGATCGATCTTGTAGCCTTTCTCGATGGCGCGGCGTTTGAAATCGCGCACGTCATTCAGCGAATTTACGCGTAACGACAATTGCTGAATCAGCGGTGCATCGTCCCCGCCTTCTCCCTCGTGCACGGCGCCAGGCCCCTGCATGATGGCAATCTCGTGGTCAACGCCCTGCGGGTCGGCGCTATAAAACGCGGCGCCATCGTTGCACTTGGTGAGCTTCATGCCCATGAAATTCCCCCAGAAGTCCTTCATGACTTCCAGATCTCTGACGAAGTATCCGAAGTGCCCCAGTCCCATGACTGCCATGTGCTACCTCCTGTTTGTGATTGTTGTAGCCGCGATAACGACCGTTATATAAGCGTGAATCGGGGGCATGCCTGGGTTAAGTGTGACTTCAAATGTGCGCCTCTGATTCGCTGTATCCGCAGCATCCGCTTCAAACGTAATGATATACCGCCGTACGCAAATTCAACGCGGCCAGAACCCGTGGTTAGCGCGGATTTGAGCGATAATTCACCGGGATGTGTCACACCGGGCACTGCGCTGACGCGCTACAAATAACATAACTATTTGTTTTAATTGAATAAATGTCTGGCGGATTCAAGTCTGAAGTGCAACCGCGTTATGATGCGAGTGTAGCTTCTTCCAGAAGACTTCGTGGGGTGTTTTGAAGCCGAGGCATTTTCTGGGGCGATGGTTGAGGTAGTGCATGGCGGCAGAGATGTCTTTTTTGGTGATTGA
>CAMBGJ010000159.1 GCA_945865805.1 Bordetella parapertussis | reverse complement strand
GCGGCTGGCCCGGCGAACTCGATAAAAGCACGCTCGGGTCTCCTGCGAAATACACCTACTGCATCGCCGAGAATGAGGAAACCAGCCCCTTCGTGCCGTACCATGTTGAGCACGGTTACAAAGCCGAAGACTCCACCGTGTTTGTGCTCGCCGCCGAGCCGCCGCACAGCGTAACGAACCATGTGGCCAATGATCCGCAAGGCATACTCGACAGCATCTGCTCGGCGATGAGCACAATCTGCTCGAACAACGCGGTGATGAGCGGGCATTGCGCGGTGGTGATCGGCCCGGAGCACGCGCGTACCATCGCTCAACATGGCTGGAAGCGCCATGACATACGCCACTACCTGTGGAAAAACGCCGGCAACCTGTGGAAGGATCTGTATTTCAACGACCGCTACGGCAAGGTTTACAACCGCAGCTTTCCCGCGTGGTACAAACGCGAGCCGGACGCGATGACGCCGATCGTGCCTTCGCCGGATAATATTCATGTGTTTGTCGCGGGCGGCGAAGCGGGGCGGTTTTCCGCATTTATACCGGGCTGGGGCAAAGTGTCGTCGCCGGTGCTGCGGGCGATTGATCCTGCGGCGGAGCGGGCGGGCGGGCCGGTTTGTCTGGACGGCACTTGTACTCTTTGATGCAACGGAGCGTGACCATGACTCAACATTACTACGACCCACGCGGCATCGTCGAAGCGGGTGTGCTCGCGGCTGCCACACGCGCCACGTCGCTCAAGGGCAAGCGCCTCGCGATACTCGACAATACCAAATGGAACGCAGGCAAGTTGTTGCGTGATATTCAGGCGCAGCTAACAGCCAGTGCGGGCTTGTCCACCATCACCTACTACCGCAAGCACAGCTTTTCGATGAATGCCGCGTCGGCGCTGCTCGACGAGATCGCGGCGAACAACGATCTGGTCATTACCGCCATCGGCGACTGAGGCTCCTGCACGTCGTGCTGTATGCACGACACAGTGGAGCTGGAATCGCGTGGGTTGCCCACGGCGTTGATTATCACCACGGAGTTTCAGTTGGAAGCGCAGGTGCAACGCGACGCGTTGGGGATGGCCGCACTGGATCCGGTGGTGATCACGCATCCCTTGAGTTCGTTGACCGACGATGAAATTGCCGGGCGCGCGGGGCAGGCGGTGTCGCAGATTCAATCCGTATGGCTTACCGGCAAAGCCGCCGAGATGTCGGCGTGCAACAGCGGCGGAAAGAACGGGAAGGCGGTGTAAGATGTATCCACGTTCATCGAAAGGGTTATCGTAACTATATGTTTTTAAAGAAAAATTGTTGGCCTGTCTGGGCGTTTATTGTAGCGCTGGGCGCTGCGGCGTGTTTTGCGGCAGCGCATGCGGCGGGGGGGCTGTTTCCCAACCCCACTGTAATGGCGCCGCCGCCGCAGCCTACCAAACTGCCGCCGTTCGATTTCGCCAACCTGCATGGTGGCACGTTGAAATCCGCCGAGCTGAAAGGCAAGGTGATCATTATCCGCTTCTGGGCGACGTGGTGAGACATCTGCCGCGGCGAGATGCCTTCCGTGCAGAAGGCCCATACCAATCAGAAGGAATATCCGGCAAAAGACGTGGTGGTGATGACGGTGTCGCTGGACGGCGGCGATGGTGCGCCGATAAAAAAATATCTCGATCAGCAAAAATTCACCATGCCGTCGGTGCATGATAAGGGTATGGTGTTTGCGCGCGCGATTAATGTACGTGGTGTGCCGTCGACGGTTATTGTGGATCGCAACCAGAATATTGTGGCGAGCGGCATGGGGCCGCTGGCGCTGGATCGGCCCGATATCAAGCAGTTGATTCAAACCCTTGTGGCAAAGCCGCCCGGCTGAGCCGCAAATTCAACCGAGGAGGTAGTCATGTTTTTGCGTATGTTGAAATCCCTGCTGGCTGGGGCGGCGCTGATGCTGGCGAGTCACGCCAGCTACGCGTTGCAGGTGGGTGACAAAGCGCCGGAGTTCTCGTTGCCGTCGACCAAGGGCGGCAATGTCAAACTGAGCGATTTTGCCGGCAAGCAGTCGGTGGTGATTTTTACCTACGTCGGCGCGTTCACCAAGCTTTGAACGCAGGAAGCGCTCGGCTTTCAACTGGATCTTCCCAAGTTTGAAGCCGTAAACGCCCAGGTTCTGGGCGTCAGTGTGGATTTCCTCGATGCAAACCGTGCATTTGGTGAGAAGCTTGGCGTTACTTACCCGCTACTGTCCGACACACGGCGCACGATGCTGCGCTCGTATCAGGCACTTAACGACAACGCGGAGATGGTAAAAGGTAATCGTATCGGTGCGTACTTGCGCGCCAAGCGTTCGTGGTACGTGATCGACAAGCAGGGTATCGTTCGTTACGTGAAAATCGATTCAGACGAACTTGTGCCCAGCAGTGAGATGATCGATATCGTCAAAAAATTCAATTGAACATAAGGGATGCAGCAGGCGCGCGGGCTTAATGAATCTTTAATCCACCCGTGCGCCCGACAGCTTGATCACATTCGCCCACTTGGCGATTTCCGTTTTCACATGCGCGGACAATTGTTCGCGCGTGCTGCCCACCGGTACCACGCCTTCATCGCCGAGCCGCTGTTTGATGTCCGTGCTCTGCATGATTTTCGCGATTTGCGCGTTGAGTATGTTCACGATACCGGTGGGCGTGCCCGCCGGTGCGAACAGCCCGTACCACTGGCTGGATTCGTAACCCTTTAAACCCGCTTCGGCGACCGTGGGTAGGTTGGGCATCACCGGCAGCCGCTCGCGGCTGGTGACGGCCAACGCCCGCAAACGATGGGTTTTGATATGCGGGCCGGCGTTGATCGCGGGTAAAAACATGATCGTCGCTTCGCCGCCCATCAGGCCGATCATCGCCGGGCCGGAACCGCGATAGGGGATGTGCACCATCTTCACGTTTGCCATCACGTTGAACAGCTCGCCCGCCAGATGCGGCGTGCTGCCGCTACCTGAACCGGCGAAACTGATTTCGCCGGGCTTGGCCTTGGCCAGGGTAATCAATTCATTGACGGACTTTGCCGGCAACGACGGGTGCGCCACCAGCACATTTGGCCCGAACGCAATCAGGCTGATGGCTTCGAAATCGCGCACCGGATCGTAGGGCGCCTTGCGGTACAGGCTGGGCGAGGTGACGAAATTCGCGCCATTCACCATCAGCGTGTAGCCGTCCTTGGCGGATTTGGCCACGGCCTCGCTGCCGATCATGCCATTGGCACCGCCGCGATTTTCAACCACGAAGGTGCGACCGAGATTTTCGGATAGTTTTGCCGCCGTGAGTCGGCCGAGACTGTCCACGCCGCCGCCAAGCGGGAAGGGCACGATGATGCGTACGGGTGCGTTGGGGTAGGCTTGTCCTGGGCTTGTCGAAGCGGGTTGTGCACTGGCGGTGAGTGTTACGGTGACGCTCAAGAGCGTCATGCCAAGAATTCTGGCTGGGTGATTCTTCAATCGGTTTTCCTTATTCAGCGACCGGCAAAAAACACCGACTCCAGCCAATCCCACATTGCCGCCACGCCAATACTGGCGTTGTCGATCTGGCAATGGTGATAGCCGCCTTCTTCGCGGGTGAAGAGTTTGAAGGTTTTGTTTTTCGAGCCGACGGCATCAAAGCATTTTTGCGCCACCGGCAGTGGGATTTGTTCATCGCCTTCGCCGTGCACCATCAGGAACGGGCAGGTGATTTTTTGCACCACGCCGTCGAGCCGGAAACCTTCGAGTTTTTTCATCGCTTCGTCGCGGGTTTGGACATTGAAGATCCACAGCAGGTGTTGCCACGCGACCGAGAGCGACGGTAACTTGCCGCTGTCGAGTTTCTCGAAGCGGCTGCGCCAGATTTCCCAATAATCCCATTGCGCGCCCCAGGCGATGCAGGCGGCGAAGCGTTGCTCGAAGGCTGCCGCGCGCGGCGCGTAGTAGCCACCGAGGCTGATGGCCATCACGCCGATGCGTTTAGCGTCGATTTCCTTACGGCCTGCCAAATATTCGTACGCGGCGGTGCCGTAGCGTTCGGTTTCGTGATGCAGCCATTGGTTGCGAAAACGCACGGCCTCGCCGTTGCCGGGGCCATCAACGATGAGGCAGGCGATGCCGCGTGCAGCCAAGTCGGGCACACCCTTGAAATACTGGATTTCCTTGGTCACGTCGAAGCCGTCGAAGAACACCATCGCGGGCGCTGGGCCTGTGCGTCCAGGAACCTCTTCAGCATGGATCAAAATCGCTGGCAGCGATGCGCCTTCATAGGGAATTTCCACGTGCTCGATTTTCGGCCGGCGGATAAGTTGCGCGGCATCCCGAAAGCAATCCACGCCGCGCTTGTAGGCGGCGAGTCCGTCGGTTTTGGGTTGCAGAAACCGCTCGCCGACGTGGTAATAATTCGCCGCGCGGAACAGGTATTGGGCGCCCGTAGTGCGTCGTCCGGCGGCAATGTGTGCGCGGCCTGCATCTTCGACTTTGCGCGCCTCACGCGCCCATTCGGTGAACCACGCGGTGTCGTCGCCCGATTGGCCTTTGAGCCGCAGGCCGATACGGTTAATTTCATCGATTTCGGCACCGCCCCAGGGGGCGGAATTCAGCCCGATCAGCACGCCGTGCGACCAGCGGTAATCTTCGGGGAAATACATGAACGAGAGTTCGTCGGCTTTGGCCACGGCGTATCCTTTACCTGTTCGTTTTTTCGAGGGCGCATCATAGCACCGCGCCCGGCGTAAGGCGGGCGAATCCGGTATCATGCGCGTTCGCTTTTACCCCTATACGGAGAGTTTTTATGTTGCCGAATTTCAGCCGCTTTTCTGTCATGCTGGCCGCGCTGCTTTGCGCGGGCTACGCGCTGGCACAACCCGCCGCCAAAAAAGAATATGAACCCAGCGTGGGCCAGTCGGGCAAGGACGTGGTGTGGGTGCCGACGCCGCAAGCGCTGGTGGATCGCATGCTCGACATGGCCAAATTGACCACTGCCGATGTGCATTATGACCTCGGCTCTGGCGACGGTCGCACGGTGATTACCGCCGCCAAGCGCGGCGGCAAGGCCTACGGCATCGAATACAACCCGGACATGATGGAACTCGCCCGCCGTAGCGCGCAAAAAGAAGGCGTCGCTGACAAGGCGATTTTCAAGCAGGGCGATATTTTTACCGAGGCCAGCAAAAAGGATTACATGCAGGCATCCGTGATCACGCTGTTCCTGCTGCCTGATCTGAATGTGAAGCTGCGCCCGATTCTGCTCGACATGAAGCCGGGCGTGCGCGTGGTGTCGAACTCGTTCACCATGGGCGATTGGAAGGAAGACGAGAAAATTTCTGCCGGTGGCGACTGCACGTCGTGGTGCACCGCGTATATGTGGATCATTCCGGCGAAAGTCACGGGCGCGTGGAAAACCTCGCGCGGCACGCTGAACCTCAAGCAGGAGTTTCAAATGCTGTCGGGCTCGCTCAACAACGGCAATGCCAGCGCGATCGTGTCGGACGCCAAAATGCTCGGCGATCAGATCACGTTTACCGCAGGCGGCGCGCAATACACCGGGCGCGTCAGCGGCAATAGCATAGACGGCACTTACAAATCGGGCGCGGACAACGGTAAGTGGTCGGCAACAAAGCAGTAAAAATATCAATAAAAACAAATAGTTATGGAGGGGGTATGGCGGTAACGGGAAAGGCGGTTGCGTTAGCGGCTGCGTTGGTCTGCGCGGGTGTAGCACCTCTGGCGCAAGCGCAATCGGTCGCTGACTGGCCGAACAAGCCGGTGCGTTTCATCGTGCCGTTTCCGCCCGGTGGGTCGGTGGATCCGCTGGCGCGTATGACCGGCGCGCGTTTGAACGCGGCGCTCGGCCAGCAGTTCGTGGTGGATAACCGCACCGGCGGTTCTGGTTCGATCGGCACGGCGCTGGGCGCTAAAGCCGCGCCCGACGGCTATACCTTTGTGATCGTGTTCGACACGCACGCGGTGAATCCGGCGCTGATACCGAACCTGCCGTTCGATACGCAGAAGGATTTACAAAACGTCATGCTGATCGGCACCGCGCCGATGGTGCTGACCACCAATCCGTCCAAGCCCTACAAGGGGTTTGACGATGTGGTGAAGCTCGCCAAGGCCAAGCCGGCAGCGCTGACCTTCGGCTCGGTCGGTAGCGGCAGTCTGGGCCACTTGGCGATGATGCTGGTGCAGCAGCAGGCGGGGATCAAACTGGTGCATGTGCCGTACAAGGGGGGCGGACCGGCGCTGACCGACGCCATCGGTGGGCAAATCGATTTTGCGGTGACGTCGGTGGCGGTGCCCGGCGCGCATATCAAGGCGGGGCGTTTGCGCGCGGTGGTGTCTACTGGCGACAAACGCTCGCACGTGGTGCCCGATACGCCCACGCTGATCGAAAGCGGCCTGCCGGGCATGTCCGCGCACGCGTGGTGGGGTTGGGTGGCGCCGGCGGGTCTGCCAGTACCGCTGCTGGCGAAGGTGCATGGCGAATTGGCAAAGACCTACGCACAGCCGGAGTTGCGAAAGCAGCTCACCGAGCAGTTGGGTATGGATCTGGTGGTGAGTTCGCCCGATGCCATGAGCAAATTTCTGACGGCCGAGATCGGGCGTTGGGCGAAGGTGGTTAAGGAAAACGGTATACGGGCGGATTGAGGACGAAGGTCAACATCAACTTCTCACCGCAGAGGCGCAGAGGTACCGCAGAGAAAAGCATTGCGGGTTTTCTCTGCGTGTAGTTCTCTGCGCCTCCGCGCCTCTGCGGTGAAGCACTTGGGGTAAATACATGCAAATCGAACGCGGACTGGTAAAAACAGCACTGGGTTACATACACTACCGCGCGGCGGGCGTGCCCGGCAGCGAGGCGATTTTTTTGCAGCACATGAATCAGCAATCGTCTGAGGTGTATCTGGAGCTGATGGCGGAGCTGGCACCGCACTTGCGGGTGGTGGCGATAGATTATCCGAGTCACGGCGATTCGGATCACGTCGATGCGCAGCCGTCCATCGGCGACTATGCGCGCTGCGTGGTGGCGGTGGCGGATGCGTTGGGCATTCAAAAATTTAGTACGCTGGGCGAGGCGGCGGGCGCGGCGGTGTGCATCGAACTGGCGGTCAGCCACGCGCCGCGCATCAACAAAGTGGTGTTGGTGAATTGCCCGTATTACAAGGATCGCGGTGTGGCCGAGGCGCGGCATGGCCCGCTGAAAAGCGGCTTGCGACCGGAGGATGCCTCGGGTTTTCCGATGACGCGTACCCTTGAGTTTTTGCTCACCAGCGACCCTGGCCACGCGCCGATGAACCCCACGCAATCGTGGATGGATCGCATTAACACGGCGCAAATTGAATGCGGGCGGCACCGCTGGCAGGCGCTCGATGCGCTGCATGATTACGACATCGGCGCGGGTTTGCAAAAAGTCTCGTGCCCGATTTTATTGCTGATTGGCGAGCATTTTTACTACCTCCAGAATCGCGCCGATTTTCATAGAAAAAACAAGCAGTTACGTTCCGAGATCATCACCGGCGGGCGGCTGTGCATGGGTTGGGAGCGGGCAGTGGACGTGGGCCGACACACACGTGAGTTTTTGCTCGTGCTGGCGTGATTTTGTCTACGTGGGGCCTGATACGCTCAGCGGAGATTTTTCATAACTAATTGATTTTATTGAATAATTTAACCATGCCTCAAATTAAGAAAAGCGCGACGAAATCTTCATCCAGCACAAAGAAAGCCGCGCCCCGCGAACTGCCAGAGAAACTCAAGGGTTTTGGCGGTGGCCTGCCGCGCGCGATGGGTGTCAACATTACACTCGCCAGCAAGAAGAAAATCGTCGCCGAGCTGCCGATCAAGCGCTTGTTGCTGAATCGTAATATGCGCGCCAACGGTGGCGCGCTGATGGCCTACGCCGATTGCGTAGGGGCCGCCGGGGCGGTGATGAATCTGCCCGATGGCCATTTCACCACCACGCTGGAATCGAAAACCAACTTTTTCTCGGGTGGCCTGGGGCCGGTGCTGAACGCGGTATCGATACCGCTGCACGTGGGCCGTACTACGATGGTGTGGCAAACCACCATCAGCAATTCGGGCGACGGCAGCCGCGTGGCGATCGCGACGCAGACGCAGATCGTCATTCCGCTGAGGAAGCCCGCCTAGTCAGAGTTTATTGGCAGGCGCGTCCAGCCGCCAGATATGTTCGCGCCAGCGTAGCGCGATGCACACTGTCGCTACCAGGCCGATGGCGCAATACAAGTTGGCCATGGTGCGAAAGCCGTAGTGCGTGATCAGCGGGCCGGCGATCACCAGGCCCACGGGCAGGCTGTAGATCATCAGCATGCGAATCCCCATGACGTGGCCGCGAAAGCGCGGCCCGGCGTTGCGTAACAGCATCGCGGACATCGGCACCATGCCCAGGCTTTGCGCGCAGCCGGTGAGCAGTAGCGCAACGATACCGCTGGCAAGCCAAGGCATGTGCGCGAACAGCAGAGCCATGCAATACCATGCGCCGCAAAAGAGGATCATCATGCGCGCCAGTGGCAACGTGGGGCCGAAGCGCGACAGGAATATCGAGCCCATCAGCGCGCCGAAGGAAAACGCCGCCGAGAGATAACCCAGCCCGGTTTGATCGGTATGGTAAATATCCTTGGCGACGTGCGGCAGCAGGCCGTGGGTGAGTGGAAACGCCGTCAGGTTGACCAGACACGCCAGCGACATGGCTGCCAGCAGTTGTGGCATATGCCACACGTGGACGGCACCGTCGCGCAGATCGCGCCATAGCGAGATTGAGGCGGGCGGATCTTGGCCGACGATGGCACCGGCGGGCGTAACGTAACGCACACTGGCCACCTGAAAACTCAGCGCGAGGCTGATGGCGTAAAGGCTCACCACAGCGGCGTAGGCCATGGCCATACCCAGCGTGGCGACGATGCCCGCGCCGGCCAGCGCGCCGATCACGCGCGCGGAGTCCTGCGTGGTGCGCGACACGCTGGTGGCGGCCATGAGTTGCCCGCCGGCCATGGTTTCGCCGATCAGCGCGTAACGCAGCACCAGGTCGGAGGGGCGCACCAGCCCCTGTAGCGTGGCGATAACAAACACATAGAGCGGTGTCAGGGAGCCGGTAAACACCAGCGCCAGCATGAGCGCAGCGAGCAGCGTGTAACACGCACGCATGCTGCAATACACACGTTTGTTGCCGACACGGTGGCCCATCACCCCGTACACCGGCGAGAACAGCGTGCCAATGTATTGCGTGGAGGCAAATAGCGTGAGCAGAAACACCGATTGCGTTTCCACCAGGATGAACCAGCTCAACATGATGGTTTCCATCTCGAACGCCCACGAGGTCGAGAGGTCGGCCATCCACTGAAAACGGTAACTGCGGTGGCGAAGGGGGGCCAGCGCGCCAGTGGCGCTCAAGGGAAAGTCCGGGATGTCATGGATGGTGGCGGTGGGGTGACGGTTGCTGCGTTGAGGGCGTAGTGTAGCAAGCCGCGCGTGGTTTCATGCGGTGCGTGGCCCGCGCTCAATAATTCGTATTCACCAAATATTCACCAACCAAGGGAGCAGCCTATGGAAGAAGTTGCGGTCGTCACCAGCGCGAGCGCGGGCATCGGCGAGGCCATTGCACAACGCTTGCTGGATAGCGGTCACACGGTGCTGGCGTTGCAGCGCAAGCCGCCGCGTATTTCGCATTCGAAGCTGATCTACAGGGGCGTCGACCTGGCGGATACGCAGCAGACGACCGAGGTCGCCGCCGAGATCGCCAAACAGTACGGCGTGCGCTATCTGGTGAACAACGCGGGCACCAACCGGCCTGCGCTGCTGGAAGATTCGACGCCGGAAGACCCGGACTACACGATGGGGCTGACGGTGCGTGCGGCGATGATCCTGATCAAGGCTTTCGTGCCCGGCATGCGTGAGGCGAAGTTTGGACGCATCGTGAGCATGGCGTCGCGCGCGATGATGGGTAAGACTCAGCGGGTGACATACTCAGCCGCCAAGGCCGCGCTGGTGGGCATGACGCGCTCCTCCTGTCTGGAGGTGGCTGGCGATGGTATTACGATGAACGTGATCGCTCCAGGACCGATAGGCTCCGCGCTGTTTGATGTCGGGCACCCGCTGGGCAGCGAGAAGCGGCGGAACGTGATCAACAGCATACCGGCGCGACGTGTGGGTAAGCCGGACGATGTCGCGCGCATGGTGGCGTTTTTGCCGACGATAGAGAACGGTTTTATCACCGGCCAGAGTATCTTCGTTTGCGGCGGAGTCAGTATTAATGGTACAGGCGGGCAGTAATTACCAGATGATGGGCGATAAAAAAACGCCGCGAAGATCGCGGCGTTTTTTTAACAAAACAATAACTTAGTGACCGTCACCCTCGGTGAGTACTTCGTCGCGCTTTTTCTTCATCTGCGGCGAGACAATCATGATCAGCAGGGCGAGCGCTACCAGCAACATACCGCAGGAGATCGGACGGGTAACAAATACCGAAGGATCACCACGCGAGATCAGCATGGCGCGGCGCAGGTTTTCCTCCATCAGCGGTCCCAACACGAAGCCCAGCAGCAAGGGCGCCGGTTCGCAACCCCATTTCGACGCAAAGTAGCCGAAGAAGCCGAAGCCCGCAGCAAGGTACACTTCCATCGCACTGTTGTTCAGCGAATAAGCACCAATGGCGCAGAACAGGCAGATGCCGGGGAACAGGATGCGATAGGGTATTTTCAGGAACATGACCCAGATGCTGATCAGCGGCAGGTTGAGCAACACCAGCATGCCATTGCCGATCCACATGGAGGCGATCATGCCCCAGAACAGATCCGGCTTTTGCGTCATGACCTGCGGGCCAGGGGCGATACCTTGAATGGTCATCGCGCCTACCATCAGCGCCATTACCGCACCGGTAGGGATACCTAGAGTCAGCAACGGGATGAAGCAGGTTTGCGCGGCAGCGTTGTTTGCCGCTTCCGGACCAGCCACACCTTCGATGGCGCCCTTACCGAAACGCGACGGATCCTTGGCCAGTTTCTTTTCCAGCGTATAGGAGGAGAACGCCGCGATCACGGTATGCGATCCAGGGAGAATACCGAAGACAGTACCGATGGCGGTACCGCGAAGGACCGGGCCAATGGAGCGTTTGATGTCATCAGGCGTGGGCATCAAGCTCTTCACTTCGGAAATTTTCGCGCCGGAGCGGTCAGCTTCTTTGGCTTCCAGGTTACTGATGATTTCAGCAAAGCCAAACATACCCATCGCGACCGACACGAAACCGATACCGTCGGACAGTTCCGAAACGCCGAAGCTGTAGCGAGCGATACCGGAGTTGACGTCGGTTCCCACCAAGCCCAGCAAGAGGCCGACGAGAATCATCGAGATCGCTTTGATCAGCGAGCCGGAGGCCAGCACTACCGCCGCTACCAGACCCAACACCATCATCGAGAAGTATTCGGCAGCGCCAAACTCAAACGCCAGTTCCGCCAGCGGCGGGCCGAACAACGCAATCAGGATGGTGCCCACGGTGCCGGCAAAGAATGAACCCAGTGCCGCGATGGCCAAGGCAGGCCCTGCTCGACCCTGTTGTCCCATTTTATAGCCGTCGATACACGTCACCACTGATGACGATTCGCCAGGGAGGTTAACCAGAATCGCGGTAGTTGAACCACCGTAGCTCGCGCCGTAATAAATGCCGGCCAGCATGATCAGCGCCGGAATTGGCGGCAGGTTGAACGTAATAGGCAG
>CAMBGJ010000158.1 GCA_945865805.1 Bordetella parapertussis | reverse complement strand
AGGCATCGACCGCGCGCCGCTCAAGGTGACACACCAGTTGCAATACCCCACCAAAACTACATGTCACCCGGTCGTCGAGTATGCGCACCGGCTGCACACCCAGCACCGAGGTGTACCAGCGGGCGGTCTCGTCAAGATCGCGGCAGGGTACCGCGATGTGCGCAATATAGCGCCCGGTGGTAATTTGGGTGTTGTCCAGCAAGCCTGCGGCAGGCGTGTAATCCGTCATGACTTCGTCACGGCACTGATGCTGCCCTGCACGCGAATGCTTCAGACAAGTTACTATTTGCACGTGTGCACACGCATCGATCATGACAGTCTGCCGATTTTTACATTCGCGTGACTTAAGATTAGATTAACTGCTTAGAGATCAATTGTTAACAATGCCAACTTCCACCAGCGAAACCCAGGCCCGCCTCGACCTCACCGCTGCGCTACGCAGCGCCTCGCGCATGCAGTTGGGTGAAGGTATTTGCAATCACTTCAGTCTCATGATGCCGGAAATGCCTGGACATTTTTTGATCAATCCGCTGAGCCTGCATTGGTCGGAAATAACGCCTGCCGATCTGGTGGTGGTCGATGCACAGGGGCGCAAGGTATCCGGCAAGCACCGCGTGGAGCCGACGGCATTTTTTATTCATGGCGCGATTCACCGCGGCAACGCCAACGCCACTTGTGTGATGCACACGCATATGCCTTATGCCACCGCGTTGACAGTGATGCACGGCGGACGCATGGAATGGGCAAGCCAGAGTGCCTTGAAATTTTATAACCGCGTGGCCTACGACAACGATTACCAAGGGCTCGCGCTCGATGATGCCGAAGGCGAACGCATGTGCAGTGCGATGGGTTCCGCCGATGTTTTGTTCCTCGCTAATCATGGCATCCTTGTTGCAGGGCCCACGGTCGCGGCGACCTTTAACGATCTGTATTACCTCGAACGCGCGTGCATGCTGCAGGTGCTGGCGATGGGTGCGGGCAAATCCTTGCGCGTGGTGCCGGAGGCGGTGGCGCTGAAAACCAGTCGTCAGATGAATCAGGAAAGCCAACAAGCCGCCTTGCATCTGGACGCGTTAAAGCGGCTACTGGATCGTGACGAACCGGGGTGGTCGCAGCTCGACTAACGCCGCCGGTAGAATTTCAGCGCATTACTCGACAGGACATCGCCCGGCTCGCTGCATCCAACCTCAGTGCAGCACCAGCGGTTGCCCCATCAGCACGTCAAAGTTGCCGAGAAAATCGTCGATGTTTTCCGCCGAGGCATCTTCAGCCATCACGCTGCTGACCGACTCGGCGAATTTCTCCGCCACGCCGCCTTGAAAGAACGTGCTGCGGCGGCTGTGTTTATCCACCAGCTCGAAACCGCGCCGGTCGGCATACTCGACCACGTAGTAGTTATCGCTGTTGTAAACCACGTTCATGTGCCACCTCCATCTGTGTTGCGTCCTGTGTTGCTGCCATACGCCGTTATTTCAGGGGAGCGCAATTACTATAACGCGCGGCCCGTGCAACGGTTACGTATTCGGATGACAACCGTGAAATTCCGCACAGGTGGTGCGAGATTTTTTTAGCTGCCGCCGACGGTTATCGCTCGTAAGGGAGAATTGGGGGCTAATGTACGGATTTCAAGCCCTGGCCGGGCGCCACTGCGAAACCGCGATACCCAGCAGAATCAGCCCCAGCGCGATGTACGCATGGATGCCCGGCGATTCGCCCAGCAACGCCACGCCCAGAAACACCGCCACCGCCGGGCTCATATAGTTCACCAGCGACATGAACGTCGGCCCCGCCGAGGCAATCAGCTTGAAATACACCACCGTGGCAATCGCCGTCGGCCCCACGCCCAGCCAGAATATTGCCCAGAACGACGCGCTACTCGGCGTAAGCCGCCACGGTTGATCCACCACTAGCGCCACCGGCAGCGTGATCACGCTGGCGATCAACAGCATGGCGGCGGACGCCACCAGCGCGTCGTCACCACGCGCGAGAATCCGCGTGAGCACGCTGTTGCCGGCGTAACACAGCGCACCAAAAAGAACGGCGAATTGCGACAGCGTGGCCAGCGTGCCAGCCACGCCGATGGTGTGTGCCAGCACCATCGGCCCCATCAGTACCACGATGCCGACAAAGCCGAGCATGAAGCCCATCACCCGGTTGCGCGTCATGTGTTCGCCCCTGACAAAAAAATGTGCCAGCACCATGGTCGCCAGCGGCATCACCGCCATCAGGATGCCCGCGAGCGCGCTGTCGATGCGTTGCTGGCCCCAGGTAATCGTGGTGAAGGGGATACAGTTGCCGATCAGCGCGAGTATCAGGTAATTGCCCCACACGCGCCGGTGTTCGCGGTTCATCGGCGGCAGCCGCGCGCCGCGCGCATAAACCACCACCAGCAAAATCAGTGCGCCAAATATCAGCCGCGCCGCCACCAGCGTGGCGGTGGGCACCGTCGCCACGCCGAACTTGATGAACATGAACGAAGAGCCCCACATCGCCACCAGCGCGGCCAGCAGCGTCCAGTCGAGCGCGCTACGCCCGTGGGTCAGTGGAGTCGGTGGTGTCATCGCCACGCGTATCGCCGCACTGCGCTCAGGCCCCGGTAGTCGTCAAGCATGAATATTTCTTAAGCATTTTTTTTAATTGATATTTTTATTCCAGCATCGGCAGTTGCCCCGCAGGCGCCGCCAGCAGTGCGTGGTAAATGAACGTGTCGATGACGATACCGTCGCGCAGGCGCTGCTCGCGCTCCTTGAACGAACGCTCGCCGGGCAGCCGAATTTCGGCCACGCCCGGCAGGCGCGGCGTGGCCTTGATGCGCGCGAGGTTTTCACTCAGTTGCTGACGGTAATCCGCCAGCGGCATCAGCAAGTCGGGCTTCATTGCCATTATCAAATAGCCGTAGTTTTTTTCCTGATCAGTGCCGGAGCCGCCGAACACGCCCAGCGCCTGCGCCGCCATCGCCATTGCAAAGCCCTTGTAGCCACCGAACGCCAGCAGCGCGCCACCATGGCGCATCGCCGTGGGATCGCGCGTGGGCTCGCCTTGCGCGTCGATGACCACGCCTTCCGGCAACTGCTCGCCACGCCGTTCACGAAACTGTAGATCGGTGGACATGAACGCCGAGGTGCCCATGTCGATGACAAAAGGCTCACCCGCCGTGGGAAACCCGAACGACAGTGGATTGGTGCCGTACGCGGCCTTCGCCGCGCCGGGCGGCGCGACATGCCGCGTGGAACTCACCGTGTGTATGCCGATCAGCCCGGCGCGCGCGATGGTCTCGACGAATATCGCGCCGCGCCCGCTCATCCAGCTATTGTTCATGCCGATCACGCCGAAGCCGTGTTTTTGCGCGCGCTCAATCGCCATTTCCGCCGCGCGCATCAACGTATACATGCCGCAGTTGTTGCCGCCATCGATCATCGCCGACACCGGCGTCTCGTATACAGCCTTCAGCTTGCGGCGTGGCAGCCGCAGATTTCGATGCTCGAACACATTCAGCAGCTTGGGCAAGCCTGAATACTCGTAACCGCATAGCGCCGCATCCATCACGTGCCCGGCAATCACACCGGCTTGCTCGTCGTCGTAGCCCGCTGTCTTGAGTGCGTTAATGGAAAGCGTGCGAGCTTCGTCGGCGGACAATTGCACGCGGTCGGGGGAGATCATTTTCATGGCTGGCTCATCGGGTTTTGGTGAACGTCACATACCGGTACTGTCATTCCCGCGTACGCGGGAATCCATAAAACAGTGCCATTTGCGACGGTGTATGGATTCCCGCTTTCGCGGGAATGACAGGGAGAAAGTCTAGGGAAACACGATATTGCGCGGAGTTGCGGAGTTGCTATGGCAGAATCCACGTTAGTTTCAATCCTGCACCGACAATACCAAGTAAACCCCAGCGGAACAAGAACCATGGATTTTGAACTCCCTGAAGAACTACGCATGCTGCGCGACAGCGCTGCGCGCTTCACCACGCGCGAACTGATTCCACACGAGCCGCTGGTAATCCGCCGCGAGGCCGAGCGCGGCTACACGGATTTACCGCTGCTGCCGCCGGAACTTGAAAAGCAGATTCTCGACAAAGCCAAAGCCGCCGGTCTGGTGGGCCTTGAAGTACCGGAGGAATACGGCGGCGCCGGAGCCAGCATTCTCGCCAAATGCGTGGTGGTGGAGCAACTCAAGCACAGCATTTTGTTTCCGTTCGGTTTTGCGCCGAATTTTCCTGATGTGTTCATGTTGATCGAATCGTGCAAGGGGTCGCAGATCGATAAATACCTCAAGCCTTTTTTACGCGGCGAAACGCAATCGTGCATCGCCATCACCGAACCGGGCGCGGGTGCTGACGCCTCCGGCATCAAAATGCGCGCTGAACGAAAAGACGGCAAGTGGATACTCAACGGCAGCAAAACATTCATCACCCACGCGCGCTACGCCGATTTCATGATCGTGGTCACGCTCACCGATCCGGCCAAAGGCGCGCGCGGCGGCATGACCACCTTTTTGCTCGACGCCAAACAGCCGGGCATCACCACGCCCACCGCGCACCCGACCATCGGCGACTATCAACCCTACGACATCCACTTCGACAACGTAGAAGCCACTGATGAACAAGTGCTGGGCGAAGTCGGCCAGGCGTTCGCGCCACTGCAACGGCGCCTCGGTTTGCGCCGCATGGAAATCGCCGCCACCTGCGTGGGGCTGGCGACGCGTTGTTTGAAAATGATGATCGAGCAGGCCAAGATTCGCAGCACCTTCGGCGCGCCGCTGTCTGACCGGCAAGCGGTGCAATGGTGGATCGCCGACAGCTATCGTGAAATCGAACTCACGCGTCTCGCGCTCTACAAGCTGGCGTGGGACCTTGATCAGGGCAACGACACGCGGCGCGATGCTTCGATGGTCAAAGTGCAAGCCACCGAAATGGTCGGCGTGGTCGCCGACCGTGCCATGCAGTTGTTCGGCGGCATGGGCATGACCAAGGATTTACCGCTGGAATACATCTCGCGCGTGGTGCGCATTTACCGCATCGTCGAAGGGCCGAGCGAGGTGCACCGCTGGGTGGTGGCGCGCGACCTGCTCAAAAACGGCCTGCCATTTTAGAAAATATTTAATTAAATCAAATACTTATACAAACCAACTCGTAGCCCGTAAGGAGCGCGGCGCATTACGGGGAAGCGCTCCATCGCGGCCCCGTAATACGCTGCGCTCCTTACGGGCTACAGGCTACAGGCAAGGAACTCCCCATGAATCTCGGCATCACCGGAAAAACCGCCATCGTCACCGCGTCCAGCGGCGGTCTGGGCGAATACGCCGCGCGCGCGCTGGCGGCGGAAGGCGTCAATCTCGTGCTGTTTGCGCGCTCGGCGGACACGCTGCGTGCCAAGGCCGCCGAAATGGCTACGACATATGGCGTTAAGGTGCTGCCTGTGCCGGGCGACATGCGCATTGCCGCCGACGTCGACCGGCTGATCAGCGAAACCCAACGTGAATTCGGCGGCCCCGATATTCTGGTGCTCAACACCGGCCGTCCGCCGGTACCGATGCGTGAAGTACTCGACGAGACCGAAGACGAACGCTGGCAGGATGCCTACGAGACCCAGCTACGCGGTGCCGTTCGTGTGGCTGGCAAAGTCACGCCACTGCTGGTCACGCGCGGCTGGGGCCGCGTGATCGGCATCACCTCGGCTTCGGTGAAACAACCGATGACAAAGCATGGTTTGTCCACGGTGTTTCGCGCCGGGCTGACTGGTTATCTGCGTCATATGGCCAACGAAATCGCCGCCACTGGCGTGACAGTCAACACCGTATGCCCCGCATCAGTCGGCACCGAGGCGATGGAAAAAAGTTATGACCTTAAAGTGCGTGCACAGCAGGTGCCGATGCGCCGCATCGGCCGGCCCGAAGAACTCGGCGCGATGGTGGCATTTTTATGTTCTGACCTCGCCGGATTCACCACCGGTGCCGCGATACAGGTGGATGGCGGCATGGTGGCTGCGCTGGCGTAGTCAGCGGCAGGCTACCCCAATTCCACGGTGCTACGCCTGATGCTGAAGGCACTCACTCCGCCCTCATCCCCGACGCCTTGATCACCACCGCCCAGCGTTCCATCTCGCTTTTGATGAAGGCGTGAAATTCCTGCGGCGTGCTGCTCACCTGCTCGGCGCCCTCTGCGGTAAAACGCTCTTTCATATCCGGTGCCTGCATGGCTTTGGTCAGCGTGGCGTGCAAACGACTGACGATCGGCATCGGCGTGCCTGCGGGTGTCAGCACGCCGTACCACAGTGTTGCTTCAAAGCCGGGCAGACCCGCTTCCGCGACGGTGACCAGATCGGGATACGCCGCGATACGCGCAGCGCTGGTGACACCCAACGCGCGCAGCCGTGCATTGCGCGCATCGCGCGTAGGGCGAATATAAGGCCCCACGCCAGGCACCGCGCCGAACGACATGGTGATCTGACCGGCGAGTAAATCGATCATCGCCGGCCCCACGCCTTTGTAGGGTATGTGGATGAGATTAATTTTCGCTTGCAGCTTGAACAACTCTATCGTCAGGTGACTGCCGCTGCCGCCACCACCCGTGCCGAAGGTCAGCCGCGCCGGTTGAGCGCGAGCGAGTGCAATGAGCTCGTTGACGTTTTTCGCTGGCAGCGACGGATGTACCACCAATATGCTCGGCAGCTTGGCCATCAAGGTGATCGGCTGCAAATCGGTCAACGGGTTGTAGGCGAGCTTGCGATACAGCGTCGGGTTCACCGACAGGTTGGCGATGTTGCCCAACACCAGCGTGTAACCATCGGGCGGCGCTTTCGCCGCCAGCTCCACGCCTATGGAGCCGCCCGCGCCTCCGCGATTTTCCACGATCACTTGCTGGCCCAACGCCTCGGTAATTTTGATGCCGGCCAGCCGCCCGAAAACATCATTCGCGCCGCCGGGCACAAACGGGATGATCATGCGGATGGGCTTCACCGGGTAGTCCTGCGCATGCGCCGCACTCACGAACATTGTCAGCGCCAATGCCAGCAGCGACCTTCGAAGAATTATCATAAGTATTTGTTTTTATCGATTTTTTTACTGCTTAGCCGCATTAAAACCCTTCACCGAAGAGGCGCAAAGAACCCCCGCAGAGGAATGCCGTTCTCTGCGTAACCTCTGCGCTTTTGCGCCTCTGCGGTGAGGACGTTTTTTCGCTCGGACTGAAAGATCCGATATTTTAAGGCGAGGCTTTAATGCCCGCCGCAGCGATGATTTTGTGCCACTTGTCGATTTCCTGCCGCAGCATGTGCTGAAATTTTTCCGGCGTGGTGGGTTGCGGGGTGATGCCCGCGAGTTCCAGTCGGGCCTGCGTGTCGGCCTCGGCGAGCGCCTGTTTGTACAGCGTGTCGATGCGTGTCACCAGCGGGCGTGGCGTGGTGCCCGCGACGAACACGCCAAACCATGCCACGTAATCGTAACCGGGCAAACCGCTTTCGGCGATGGTCGGCACATCGGGCAGCGACGCTGCGCGCGTGCTGCTGGAGACGCCTATCGCGCGCAGCCGTCCGCTTTTCACGTGCGGCAGCGCGCCGGGCGAGGTGGCGATCATGAAGCCAATTTGCCCGGCGATCACTTCACCCAGCGCGGGGCCTGCGCCCTTGTAGGGAATGTGATTAAAGCGCACACCCGCCAAACCCTGAAACAGCGCCACCGCCAGATGCGATGAACTGCCCACGCCGCCCGAACCGAAGCTGATGGCGCCGGGTTTTTGTTTCGCCAGCGCGATCAGATCCTGCGCGCTGCGAGCACTGAACGGCGGATGCACCACCACCAGGTTGGGCGTAAAACCCAATAACGTTACAGCGGCGAAATCACGCAAGGTGTCGTACTGCAGCTTGTCACGCAGCGCCGGTTCGCAAGAGATGCCTGCGCTGTGCAGCAATTGCGTGTAGCCGTTGCCCGCCGATTTTGCGGTGATTTCGCTGCCGATCAAACCGCCGCTGCCGCCGCGGTTATCCACCACGTGCTGCGCCCCCGTGAGTTCAGTGAGCCTGGCACCGATAATGCGCGCCAGCACATCGCCCGCGCCACCCGGCGCAAACGGCACGATCACGCGCACCGGTCGCGTGGGAAACGCCCCTGTTTGCGCGCCAACGCCCTGCACCGCCAGCACACCGGCTATGCAGCAAAATCCGCCAATCCCCTTTACAATGCGGCCCACGAAAACCCCTCGCCGTTCACAAAACGAGAGTATACGGCGCGGCGCACGCTTTTTTCGCTACCCATTTCACGAACCCACGGAGCAGCACACGCAATGGCAACCCAAAAATCCAGGGCTGTTAAAACAGTCAAACCATCCAGATCACCCAAGGCACCCAAGGTACCCAAAACACCCAAGGCAGCGCCGCTCCTCGACGACAATCGCGTGTTCAAGGGCGGCATGCCCGTCACGCTCGGCATGCGCCTGGTGTCGGTCAGCAAAAAGAAAGTTATCGCCGAAATGCCGGTCAAGCTCATGCACTGCAACTGGAACGGCCGCGTCAACGGTGGCGCCATCATGAGTCTGGCCGATGCGGTGGGCGCGGTCGGCGCGCGCATGAACATGCCGCCCGATCACGGCGGCGGCACGCTGGAATCCAAAACCAATTTTTTCGCCTCCGGCGTGGGACCGATCATCCGCGCGGTGTCGATCCCGTTGCACATCGGGCGCTCAACCTCGGTGTGGCAAACCACCGTCTCCAACAGTAGTGACGGCAGCCGTGTGGCTATCGTCACGCAGACGCAGATGAGTTTGCCGGTGCGGGCCAAGCCCGCTGGCGAAAAGAAATAACTGGTGCCGCAGGTATAGCGTTACTGCACCCGCACCACCACTTTGCCCATCTGCGCGTCTGAATCGACATAGTTTTTGGCCGCAGGCAGATCGTCAAACGCAAACACTTTATCCACCACCGGCACGATGCGCCCGTCGGCCAGCATGGGTGCCACGTCGCGGATAAAGCAACGCATGGCTTCGCCTTTTTCTTCCGTCGTGGCCTTGCTGTTGGATACGCCGTAGACCTCGAAGCGATTGGCGTGCAGCGCGTTCAGGTCCAGCTCCGCCTTCAACACGCCGTCCACGTAGACGACGATGCCGACGCGCCCTTTGCGTGCCAGCGAACTCACCAGTTCCGCGAACACCGAGCCGCCGATCAGGTTGATCGCCAGATCAACACCCTTGCCGCCGGTGAGCTCTTTGCACTTGGCGGCGAAATCGGGCTTGCGCGTTTGAATGCCGTGATCCATGCCCAGCGCCTTTAACCTCGCCAGTTTTTCAGCGGAACCGGAAGTGCCGATCACCGTCGCGCCCAGGGCCTTGCCGATCTGCACTGCCGCCACGCCCACGCCCGACGACGCGCCCGCCACTAGCAGGGTTTCGCCCTTTTTGAGTTTGCCGTACGGCGGAAAAATCAATTCATAGGCGGTAAGAAACGCTATGCCGACAGACGCCGCCTGCTCCCACGTCATCCGCTCCGGCATCGGCATCAGCTGCTCGGCGCGCCCCACGACATACTCAGCCCAACCGCCCATCACGCGACCGTACACTTTGTCGCCCGCCTTGAATTGGGTGACACCCGCGCCCACCGCATGCACGATACCCGCGCCGTCGCCGCCGCCCAGTTTCCGCGGGCCGCCGTGCACCACACTGCCGACGATGAGTTCACCCCGATTGAGCGACGAGCCGTAATTTTTTAACACCACCTCGCCCGCCTTGGGTTCAGGAATCGGCAGGTCCTTGAATTCGAGTGTGCAGGAAGTGGCGGTGGATACGATCCAGCAGGATTTCATAATGGCTCCGTTCGGTGTTGAGATTGACGACGAATAATCAGGCAAGGATGATGCCCCGTGATTTGCTATTATCGCATCCACTCATGCTTACCGAAACCCACGGCAATCTCACCACGCGCGACAACCTTCGTGCTGCGTTGATCTGCGCGGTGATCGTGTGCGGCCTCGCGTACGACCAGTTCGTGCCGTTCTGGGGCCAAACGCTAACCAGCGTGGGCCTGTGGGCACTGCTCTGGCAATGGGTACGCAACGCACCGCAGGAAGAAAAAATCACACTGATCTCGTGCGTGATTTACGCCACGCTGGGCGAATGTTTTCTGTCACTGGTATGGGGCCTCTACGACTACCGGCTCGGCAACATCCCCGCCTTTGTGCCGCCGGGCCACGCGCTACTGCTGATGCTGGGCATCATACTCACCGCGCGGCTGCCAGACTGGATCACCGGATTCGTGCCCGCGGCGGCAGCACCTTTTGTGCTGCTACTGGCCTACACAGGTGCTGACACTTTCGGCCTGCTGTTGTTCGCAATACTGATCCTGTGCATGGTCTTCAGCCACGCGCGCAAACTCTACGCAGTAATGTTTGTGCTCTCGCTGGCGATGGAAATCTACGGCACCTGGCTCGGCAACTGGGTCTGGCGTATCGACGTGCCGTGGATAGGCCTCACCACCACCAACCCGCCGTTGGCAGCGGGCGTGTTCTACTGCGTGCTGGATTTTCTGGTGATGACGACGGTGCGGCGGTATCGCAATCGCGAGTTGGTTGGGGTGGCACAGGGCGCGTGACTTGAGCGCCTATAGTTTGCACGTCCCATACGGTCGCACGTCCCATGCGGTTGCACGTCTATTGCCTGAAATCGCCTCGACCGCGGCCAACAGTGCGAATCAGCTAGCGGTTCGTTTCTCGGGTGAAGCCGTCAGGCATACAGGTCTTCCGGTGTGCTTTGCGGCGCTCAAGCCGCAGTGCGCCCGTTGCTGGTCACAAAGCGGGCAATGTCGTCGGCGAACACGCGCTCGGAGTCGTCCTGCGGCGCATAACCGATCACTTGCCGGGCGTTGGCGATGCTCCAGCATGAGCGCGTATTGTCGGACACGCCATAGAAGCAATGCCACGGCACGCCGTCAGCGTTGCGGATGTCGGACGTCTCGATGGATTTCATGTAGAGCTGCCGCAGATCGCGCTCGCTAATGTAGCCCGCCAGATCACGCTTGTAGGTGGTCTGGTCATTCGCAAGCTTGGCGCCATCAACCGGGCGCGGCACAACGATGCGGATGTGTATGTTTTCGATCGGCTTGCCGAAACGGCCGGTGGCGAAAATAAACCCGAGATTCTCATAAGCGATTTTGGCCCAGCCGTAGAAGTTGTCCGACAGCGGATAGGTCGTGTGATCGCAAGAATCCATGCGGCCGTCGTGCAGTTTGGTTTCGTACCAGTCGGTAGCGTGGTTCGAGCTCGCCGTTACGACGCGAGGGACGCCTTCTTCCTGGGCGAGACGAAACACGTGATAGGCCATGTCGAGCGAATCGCGCTCGACGTAGTAACCCTGCAGATCGCCCAGCGGTCGGTCCTTGAGCCACTGCCGCGGTGCGGCGGTATTCACGCCCGGGCGAGTGCTGCGCGTATTTTGAACGATCGCATCGACTCCCTTGAAATACTCGCGATAGGTGCCGATGTCGGGATTGACAAGATCAACCTCGATGATGTCGTCGATATCGTGCGGCTTGTGCCGGTCCAGCAATACCAGGTCATAGCGCTCGCGGAACACGGGCAAGAGCTGGCGCGAGAGGTAGCCGGCTGCGCCGGTGATCAGAACGCGCTTGCGTGGCATGGTCGCCCAGGGCAATTGCATCAAATAGCCACCATCCCAAGTAATTGCTCACGATAAGAATCGCTGGTTGATGCGACCAAGCGTCGCGTCTTGATTCCGCCCTTGCGGGACTTATCCAGACGCAGAATATTGA
>CAMBGJ010000157.1 GCA_945865805.1 Bordetella parapertussis | reverse complement strand
ACCGAGGTGATGGGCTTGGTCATCGAGGCGATGCGGAAAATGGCATCAGGCTTCAAATCAATGCTGCGCGCGGTATTCTGCTTGCCTGCGGTGCCCTCGTACAGCACGCCGTCACGATTTACGATCAGCGTCACCACGCCGGGAACGTCGCCGCGCTTGGTGGCTTCCGTGGCGATTTTTGCGATGTCCGATTTACCGGCGTCGCTCAATGTTGGCGCCGACGCGGCGCTAACAGCGGTGGCTTGCATGGTGATCGCGGCTAGGGTCGCAACCCAGAGTTTGACTACGGATTTCATGATGCGCTCCCCTGAACAAAAACCGCATTATTCAATCGCCACCTTATTGTCGCGAATGATCTTTTCCCAGCGCCTGGATTCCGACTGCACATAGTCGTCGAAAGACTTCGTCGACGCCGACAGCGCAATCGGCAATTGCCGTTTGGCGAGCAGGCCTTCGGCTTCGAGTTCGTTCATCGCGGCGATGGTGTCGCGGAACAGCCGGTCGATAATTGCGCGCGGCGTTTTCACCGGCGCGAACAGGCCGTTCCAGTTCATGCTGCCGATGCCCGGAAAGCCCGCCTCGGCGATGGTCGGCACGGCGGGGAAATCCGCCAGACGTTTCTCCTGCGTTACCGCGTAGGCCTTGATCTGCCCGCCACGCACCGGGCCGGCGTTGGAGGCTACGTTCGAGATGTTGATGTGCGTGTCGCCGCGAATCAGATTGGTCAGCGTTTCGCCTGCGCCCTTGGTGGGGATGTGCAGCATTTTCGCGCCCGCGCGTTGCGTGAGCGCCAGCATATCCAGATGCGAATACGAGCCGAGCGGTGCGCCGTAGTTCAACTGGCCGTTGCGCGACTTGACGTAATCCATCGCCTCTTTCAGCGTGTTGGCCGGCAGCTTGGGGCTGCCCAGCACGAAATTGGGGATCGCCACCAGCTGTGTGATGCCCGCCAGGTCTTTTAGTGCGTTCACGCTCATGTTTTTTGAAAACAGCAGCGGGTTGATGGAGTTGGTCGAAATGTTGCCGACCAACAGCGTGTAACCATCGGGCGCAGCGGTGGCAACGATTTCCACCGCGATGTTGCCTGCTGCGCCGGAGCGGTTATCGACCACCACCTGTTGTCCCAGCTTTTGCGACAGCCTCTGCTCGAGAATGCGCGCGATGATGTCGGTCGCGCCGCCGGGTGCGAACGGCACCAGCATACGAATGGGGCGCACGGGATAATTTTGCGCCAGTGCGCTGTGCGTAATACCCAGTGTGCCCAGCGTCAGGGCCAGCGTGCTGACGGCTCGGAAGAATTCTGCTTTCATGATCGCCTCCTTCAATAGCGGCAACGAGGTTCGTATGCGTAAGTATTTGTTTTTATTGATTATTTTTATCGTGATGCGGTTCTTCCAATTCGACCAGCGTGCCGAGAAAATCCTTCGGATGCACAAACGCGATGCGCTCGCCGTGCACATTGAACTGCGGTTTGCCGTCGCCGAGCACTTGCGCACCCTTGCTGGTGAGTTCCGCGCGCGTGGTGTCCACGCTATCAACGCCCAGGCAAAAGTGATGAATGCCGCCTTTGGGATTGCGCTCCAGAAATTTCGCCACCGGCGAATCCGCGCGTGACGGCTCCATCAGTTCGATTTTCGCGTTGCCCAGGTCCACGTATGCCATGCGCACACCCTGCTGCTCGTTAACCTGGATTTCGCCAATGGCGAGGCCGTAGGTGTCGGACAAACGCCGGGCGGCTGCGTCGAGGCTGGGGACTACGATGGAGACGTGGGACAGGTTTTTGATCACATCGAACCCCTTTTTTTAGCCACAGATGAACGCAGATGAACGCAGATGAAAACCCAAACTTGTCATTCCCGAGCAAGCGGGTATGACAGTGGTGGAGCTATCGGCGTGTCAAATAACTTTCTGCGCCCGCAACTCAGCAATGCGTTCCACCGATAACCCCAGCTCATTCCCCAGCACCTCCCCGGTATGCTGCCCCAGCGTCGGCGGCGCGCGGCGTATGCTGGGCGGCGTGTCGCTAAAGCTGAAGGGCATGCCCAGCACTTTCACGTCGCCGGCGGTCGGATGCTGGATCGTTTCCACCATGCCGCAGGCTGCGGTATGCGGCGCCGCCAACGCCTGCGCCACGCTGTTGATGCGTCCGCAGGGTATGCCTGCCTCGGTGAGCGTGGCGATCAGCAATTCCGCGTCAAACGATTTCAGCGCGGCGATGATCAAAGCATCGATAGCTTCGCGGTTGACCACGCGATCCTGATTGCGCACAAAGCGTGCATCGTTCGGCCACGCCGGGTGGCCGAGAGCCGCAGCGAATTTGACGAACTGCGTGTCGTTGCCCACCGCCACTGCGATCATGCCGTCTTTCACCGGATAGGCGGTGTAGGGCACGATGTTCGGGTGCCCGTTGCCGAAACGGCGCGCGTCCTTGCCTGAAACGAGGTGGTTCGACGCCACGTTGGCGAGCATGAACAGGCCCGATTCATACAGCGACACCTCGACATGTTGCCCGCGCCCGGTGCGATGCCGCGCATTCAATGCGGCCAGTATGGAATTGCTGGCGAGCAAGCCCGTGGTGATATCGACAATGGCGACACCGTACTTCATCGGGTCGCCATCGGTTTCACCGGTGATACTCATCAGGCCCGACTCGGCCTGCAAAATAAAATCGTAACCCGGCAAGCCGCCCTTGGGGCCATCGGTGCCGTAGCCGGTGATCGAGCAGCGGATCACGCGTGGTGCGTTTTTCTCCAGCCAGTCGCTGGTGAAGCCCCATTTTTCCAGCGTGCCGGCTTTGAAGTTTTCCACCAGCACGTCGCATTGCTGGATCAGCCGGGCGAGAATTTCCTGCCCTGACTTGGCTGCCATGTTTAGCGTGATCGAACGCTTGTTGCGATTAATGCCCAAAAAATACGCCGATTCGCCATTGGCCGCATTTGGCACAAAGGGTGGCCCCCACGAACGCGTGTCATCGCCCGCGCCCGGCGGTTCGACCTTGATCACTTCCGCGCCCATGTCGCCCAGCATCTGCGCGCACAGCGGGCCGGCCAGGATGCGGGTTAGGTCGAGGACTTTGGTGCCGTGGAGGGGGCCTTGGGGATGCGGCTCGGACATGGGGCTGTTGCTCTGGGTTGGTGAACCGTCAACCGTTAACAGTGAACAGTAACCGCGTGCCTCGGCACTGTTATCTGTTCACCGTTCACTGATTACTGTTTACTAATCAAAACTACTTCTTCTTCCTCATCGACGGCGGCGCATTCATATCCCGTGCATTGCCGTCGAGGTAATCCGCCAGCATCTTCTTGTCGCGCATGCGGAATTTCTGGAAGTTCGGCTTGCGCTTTTGCAGGAAGGCGTTCATGCCTTCGGCGGCTTCTTCCGAGCCCCATACGTGAGCGAGCAGCTCCATGCCCTGCTGCCACGAGGCATACAGCATGTCGGATTCGGAGTTGAGCGACTTTTTGGTCATGCGGATGGTGAGCGCGCTGTGGCCTTTCATGGTTTCGCACCACTTCAGCGTCTCGGCACGCAGGTCTTTTTGCGGCACGCACTTGTTGATGAGGCCGACTTCTGCGGCTTCTTTCGCGCCGAAACGGCGGGCGCAGAAAATCATCTCGCGGGCGAGGCGTTCGCCGATGATGCGCGGGATGTATTGCGTGGCGCCCACTGTCGGGCACGCGCCGACCTTGGCACCGGTCTGGCCGAGTACTGCGTTTTCAGAGGCAATCGCCAGATCGCACCAAAGTGCTAATTCGTGGCCTCCGCCCATGCACCAGCCGTTGATCATGGCGATTACCGGGATCGGTAAGCCGCGTATGGTCATCGCCAGCCCGAGCATGCGGTCGTTCCACATGTAGGCATTGTTGAAATTCAGCCGCTTCATGGCGTAAAAATCGCCACCGGCGGAGAAAGATTGATTGCCCGCGCCAGTGATGACCGCGCACACAATCGATGGGTCTTCGCGGGTGGATTTCAGTGCGTCGATCATTTCATCCAGCGATTGCTCGCGAAAACAGTTCAGCACGCGTGGGCGATTGATGGTGATCCAGGCGACCTGCTCCTTGACCTCGTACAAAATATCGGTGTACTTGCTTTTCTTCGCCGGTTTTTTATTGCTGGCAGCCATGACAACCACTCCTCGGATTTAGATGGGAACGAAAACGTAAAAACTGAATTGCAAACCGTTTCGAAAACCACGTCGAAACGACCGCACGATTTTAGCAGATCAATGCGCGGTGATTGACAAGCCCGCGTGCGGTAACTATCGTGCCTGCACTTGTTACTGTGCTTACTTGGAATTGCCGCTCATGTCAGTCTTGCGCCGTTGTCTGAAATTAGTGATCGTTTTTATGGTGCCATGTCTGGCTGGTGCCGCGCTGGCACAAACCTATCCGGCGCGGCTGGTGCGGGTGATCGTGCCATTTGTGCCCGGAGGGCCGACGGACGTGCAGGGCCGCTGGGCGGCGCAGCAGTTGTCGGCCGCGTTCGGCCAGCAGTTCATTGTTGAAAATCGCGGTGGTGGCGGCGGCGTGCCCGGTACCGAGGCGGTGGTGCGTGCCGCAGCCGATGGTTACACGTTGCTCGCGGGCAACCCCGGCCCGCTGACGGTTTCGCCCAGCGTGAATGCAAAAATGCCCTATGACACGCTGCGCGATCTCATGCCGATATTCTTGATCGCGCGCACCGCCAGTTGCTTGATGGTGCACCCCAGTGTGCCGGCCAGGGGTATCAAGGAATTTGTCGCGCTGGCCAAGGCGCAACCGGGCAAGATCAATTATGGATCGCCCGGCATCGGCACCGTCGGCCATTTCGCCACGGAATTGTTCGCCACGCAGGCTGGTATCAAGCTCAACCACGTGCCGTACAAAGGCGCGGCGCAATACACCATTGATCTCATAGCCGGCCATATCGAAGTCGCCATCAACCAGTTCGCGACATGTGTGCCGCTGCAACAAGCTGGCAAATTACGCGCGATAGGCGCGACCTCCGAAAAACGCTCGCCGCTGTTGCCCAATCTGCCGACCATCGCCGAACAAGGCGTTACCGGATTCGTAAGCTATAACTGGAACGGCGTGCTCGCGCCGGCGAAAACGCCGCGCGAAGTCATCACGCGCATCCACGAGGTGTTGGCCAAACAATTGGCCACGCCGGAACATCGCGACAGCTTCGTCAGCCAGGGCCATGAAGTCAGCGGGCTGGGGCCGGACGACTACGCAAACTTCATCCGCACGGAAATCGGCAAGTGGGCGCAAGTCGCCAAAGCCGCAGGGATACAAAAGCAGTAAGTAATTGTTTTTATTGAATAAATTCAAAGATAATTAACCACAGATAAACGCAGATGAACACAGATAAATGCCAACTCACTTGGGGTTATCTGTGTTCATCTGTGGTTAAAAAAGGTTTTCGCATTTTCAACCACACCACAGGAACATCATGGCCACCAAAGAACCGCCCTACTTCATGTATTTCCCCGGCAACTACCGCTGGTCTGCTGCGTTCATCAACATGATGGGCACTGCCGTGTTCGGCGGCTCTGACATCGGCGAACTGCACAAAATTGGCACGCTGTTAAAAGGTGTTGGGCCGGAAGACGATGATGCGTGGTTCAACGCCTGCGCCAAGGTGGCCGACGGCGTGCGTGCCCTTGCCGAAAAATTTGAATCGACCGGGCACCGGGTTTCAGCGGCTGGGGCTTATCTGCGCGCCTGCAATTACTATCAGATGGCCGAGCGCTTTCGCACACCCAAAGATGCCAAAGCGCTCGCCGCGTTTAAAACCGGCGTGGATTGTTTTCACAAACACGCCAAACTCACCGACATCAAAATCGAAATCGTCGAAGTGCCGATGGGTAAAGAGAGTCTGCCCGGCTATTTTGTGCCCGCACCCAGTGCCAAAGGCAAGCGTGCGCCCTGCGTGGTGTTCTTCGACGGGCTGGATGTCACCAAAGAAATCCAGTTCATGCGCGGCGTGCCTGATCTGATCAAGCGCGGCATTTCGTGCCTGATCATGGATGGCCCCGGCACCGGTGAGGCGATCCGCTTTCGCGGCAACGTGTTGCGTCACGATTACGAAGTCGCGGGCAGCGCGTGCATGGATTGGCTGGAAAAACGCGATGATGTCGATGCCAAAAAAGTCGGTGTGGTCGCCATCAGCCTCGGCGGCTACTACGCGCCGCGCATCGCCTCGATGGAGCCGCGCTTTGCCGCGTGCATCGCCTGGGGCGCGATCTGGGATTACTACGGCACGTGGAAAAAGCGGATTGATTCCAATTTCAAAACATCGCTGTCCGTGCCCGGCCATCACATCACCTGGATTTTGGGCGTGAATACCCTCGACGAGGCGCTGAAAAAACTGCAGCCCTACCAACTCGACGGTGTGGTGCAAAAAATGCGCTGCCCGTTCCTGATCGTACACGGCGCCGAGGACGAGCAGATTTCGCTCGCTGATGCACAGGCGCTCTACAACGCCTCCGGTTCCAGCGACAAAACGCTGCGCGTGTTTACCGCCGAAGAAGGCGGCTCGCAACATTGTCAACGCGACTATCTGACGCTGGGTGTGGCGACGATGTGGGACTGGTTCGAAGACAAGCTGGTGCGGGCATAGGTTACTAGCCGAAGAAGCTAACGAAAGGGTACGGCAATGGCGGAAACCTGGGGAACGGCGGCGGACAAACCGGCGCCGGCGGCACAAAAATCCGACGCTGAAGTCAAGGCACGCGTCAAACACACGTGCCCCGCGTGCGGTGGCGAAGCGGTGTGGAGTCCCGGCAAGCAGGTGCTGGCGTGCGCGTTCTGCGGCACGGTGGTGCCGGGCACGGAAGATGGCGACGCTGGCAATATCGTTGAACATGATTTGGCAACGGCGCTGCGTGGCATACCCGACACGCAGCGCGGCTGGGGCGCGCAAAAGCAGCAGGTAAAGTGCCAAAGCTGCCACGCGATTTCAGTGTTCGATTCTGCGCGGCAATCGCAGGGCTGCGGCTTTTGCGGGGCGACGCAACTGGTGCCGTACGAAGAAGTGAAAGAGGCGTTTTCGCCAGAGAGCCTGTTGCCGATGAAAATCGACCACAACAAGGCGCGCGAGTTGATCAAAAACTGGTACGGCTCACGCTGGTTTGCGCCGAACCGGCTGAAAAAGGCCGCGCTCACCGACACGGTAAAGGGCTTATACATTCCGTACTGGACGTTCGACGCGCAGGCCGACGCCGATTGGGACGCCGAGGCGGGCTACCACTATAACGAGACCGAGGAATACACAGACAGCTCGGGCAACCGTCAGACGCGTCAGATACAGCGCACGCGCTGGGAGCATGCGAGCGGCCGCCTCGATCATTTTTTCGACGATGAACTGGTGCCCGCGTCGCTGGGCGTGCAGGCCAATCACCTGCGCGCGGTGGAGCCGTACCCGACCAATGATCTCGCGCCGTACGATGCGGCGTGTTTGTCCGGCTGGGTGGTGGAGCGCTATCAGATTGATCTGGTGGCGGCAGCACAAAAATCGCGCGACGCGATGGAAGCACAAGTGCAATCGATGTGCGGGCGCGCCGTGCCGGGCGACACCCATCGCAACCTGCGTGTGCGCACGAATTACAGCGGCCAAACCTTCAAACACATCCTCGCGCCGCTGTGGATGCTGCAATACCGCTACGGCGCGAAAAACTTTCAGGTGGTGATGAACGGCTACACCGGCAAAATCTCCGGCGATTATCCGAAGAGCTGGGTGAAGATTGGCTTCGCCGCGCTGGCGGTGTTTATTGTGTTGATGATTTTGTTGAGCGCTATGGCGGGTTAGAAAATAACTCTTTCAAAACACATAATTGCATTATCCATCTTGAAGGTGGCCAGACGTATTGACCGCACGCCGGCGCGTGGGTTGGCCGCGCCGAACACGTGCTGTGGCAATTGATTTCGCCGTTCGCGTAGACATCGCGTAGACGTAACGTAGGCGCAGATATGGCGTGTGCGTCATGGTTCGCTTCGCGCATCGCGCCTGATGTGTCTGACGCGCATGACCCCATGAGAATGGCGTTTTTGCACCCGTGCGAACCGGTTGCTCATCAAAGTTGCAAAACGCCGCTGGAATATCACTGGGTGCCACGCCACGCCCGCCGACTATGTGTATGATGCTCACCGCTGTAAGGTTTGCCCCCATAAGCGCGGGACAATAAGCGCCCCCGCGCAATCCAAAACCATCAGGAGAAACCCCATGAAAGCCTTGAAGTTCCATGCTCTTCACATGCTTGCCGCTGGCGGCCTTGCGCTCGGCCTCGCTGCCGCGCCCGGCCTTGTGCTCGCGCAAACGGCACCCGCCGCCAAGCCCGACCCGCGTGTGTTGATGGGCGGCTTTCACCCCGAGCGCATGCAGTCCACCACGCTCGCACCTCATGTGGCGCCGATGACGGTGACCGCGCCGGAAAACATCCCCGTGAACCGGCTGCAGGTGCCGGCAGGGTTCCAGGTCGAGTTGTGGGCGCACGGCAACCCGGGCGCGCGCATGATGACACGCGGCGACAAGGGCACGGTGTTTCAGGGCACCCGCGCCATCGGCCGCGTTTATGCCATCTACGAAAAAGACGGCAAGCGCGTTTCCAAAGTCATCGCGGATAAGCTGGTGCAGCCCAACGGTGTGCTGTTTCACAAAGGCGCGCTCTACGTGGTGGCCATCAACAAGGTGCTGCGTTACGACAACATCGAAGCGAATCTGGAAAACATCCCCACTCCGGTGGACATGACCGACGACTTCAAGCTGCCGCCCGAGGTGCATCACAACTGGAAATTCGTCGCCGTTGGGCCTGACGGCAAGGTGTACATGCAGGTCGGCGCGCCGTGCAATGTGTGCGAACTCAATTCGGGCATACACGGCCAGATTTGCCGCTACAACTTTGACGGCACGGGCATGGAAATCGTGGCGCGCGGCGTGCGCAACACGGTCGGCTTTGACTTCCATCCGCGCACCGGCGAGCTGTGGTTCACCGACAACGGCCGCGACTGGGCCGGCGAAGAAGGCTTTGAGGAAGAACTCAATCGCCTGCCCGCCAACAAGATCGGCGCGCACTTTGGCTTCCCCTATTGCCACGGCAACGGCCAGCCTGACCCGGACATCAAAGTGCCGAATCCCTGTGCCAATGTTGAATTGCCGGTGGTCACCCTCGGCGCGCACGCCGCTGCTTTAGGCATGCGCTTTTATACCGGCAAGATGTTCCCGCCGGATTACCAGGGCGCGGTCATCATTGCGCGTCGCGGCTCGTGGAATAGAACCGTCAAGAACGGTTATGACGTGGTGCGAGTCAACGCAAGTGCTGAAGGCAAAAACCCGCAGGTCACGCCCTTCGTCACCGGTTTTCTCGACAAGGAAAAGAACGCTTTCTGGGGCCGCCCGGTCGATGTCATGCAAATGCCCGACGGCTCGATGCTGGTTGCCGATGAGCAAAACGGCGCCATCTATCGCGTGAGCCATAAGCGCTAATGAGTTTCCTGTCTCGGTGCTGCGGATATTTTGTCCGCAGCACCTTTTTTTTGTGCGCCATAGGGTGCGTGGGGTTCGCGGCCAGCCCGGTCACTGCCAACGGTGATGCCGTTCGCGGCGCGGCCAAAGTCGCGGCCTGCGCGAGCTGTCACGGCACGCCAGATCGTCCCCCGCTACCCGGCATGCCGTCGCTTGCCGGACAGCAACCCGCGTTTTTGGTGGTGCAGATGTTTTTCATGCGCGAAGGTTTGCGCGCGGTGCCCGCCATGGACGGATTGCTCAAAGGTTTTGCCGACCGTGATCTCGAAGACGTCGCCGCGTACTACGCTGCGCAGAAGCCGTTGCCGGACGCGGGCAAGCGCGATGCGTCGCTGTACTCCTTCGGCGCAGGTCTGTCGAAGGGCATGGGCTGCGGGAATTGCCATCTCGCGGATTACAGCGGCCAGCGGCACATCCCGCGGCTCACCAGCCAGCGTGAAGACTATCTCGCGCTCACACTGCAAGCGTACCGCGACGACAAGCGTACCTGCGCTGATACCAGCATGAATGCCGCGATGTATGGCAGGTCAGACAGCGATATCCGCGCGCTGGCGCATTACTTTGCGCAGCAGTAGTTACGTTACGCTGCGTGCGGGTTGTTCCAGTGTCCGTGATGATTTTATGAAAAATATCAATTAAAACAAATGCTTACATAAATTTTCGTAGGTGTTTCCCGTAATACGCTGCGCTCCTTGCGGGCTACGGATCTACGGATCGCGGCAGTCAACGATGCTGGCGAATGACCTTTATGCCAACACTGGCGGCAATTGCGGCACCAGTTTCGCGCGCTCTGCCGTGGCGGCGCCGTTCAGGGCAAAACCGAGCAGCTTGCCTGAAGCATCGACAAACAGCGATTTGACGCCATCCGCCGAGGCCTCGACTTGCCACTCGCCTGCCGAGCCCGGTGCGGGCGGCGAAACGATGGTCGGGCACGCGGGTGTTTTCACCATCACCGGCATCGCCGGAAAGCTCACTGGCGTGGGCTTGCCGCCCAACGTTGCACCCAGTGCGCGCGCGGCATGCATGATGGGCATGACGTAAGGCATGACCAAGCCTTCGATTTCCATGCAGTCGCCCAGCGCGTAAATATCGGCGTCACTGGTTTGCAATTGCCGGTTGACCACAATGCCGCGATTGACCTTGAGGCCCGCCGCCTGTGCCAGCTGAGTGCGCGGCTTCAAGCCGACAGCGGACAGCACGATATCAGCGCTGATCACCGTGCCGTTGTCGAGTGTGACCTTCAGCGCGCCACCGTCGTGATTGACGGATTTCGTGCCTGTGCCGAAATGCCAGACTACGCCGAGCGCTTTGAGTCTTTCACGGACCATTTCACCGCCTTGTGGCGGCAGCAGGCGGCCCAACGGTAGCGCGGCGATGTCGATCACCTCGGCGTGATGCCCGCCCACGGCCAGATCGTTGGCGAACTCGCTGCCGATCAGCCCTGCGCCAATGATCGCCACGCGTTTTAGGCCATCAAGCAGAAGGTGAAAGCGCCCGTAGTCATCGAGATCGTTTACCGTGATGATCGCGTCCGCTGCGTCGCCGGCGATAGGCAGACGCATCTGATCAGCGCCCAGCGCCAGCACCAGTTTTGAGTAACTCAACGTTTCCTCGCCGATGTGGATGGTGTGCGCGGCGGCGTCGACCGAAGTAGCGCGCGTTTTCGCACGTACAGTGGCGTTCAGTTGTGTAGCCATCTGCTCGGGAGAATTCAGCGCGATGGCCGCTGGCGGTTTTTTGCCCGCCAGCGCATTGGAGAGCATGGGCTTGGAATAAAAGCTGCCGCTGTCGGCGGTGATCACCGTGAGCGGGGTTTCCTTGTCGAGCTTGCGTAGTTCTTTGGCGACGTTATAACCAGCAAGGCCGCTGCCGAGAATGATAATGGGGTTCATGTGCCTGGATCGAAGGGTTCGGGAAAGTTCGAGATTTAAGGTTTAAGTGCTTCTGCGAAGGTGCAGTGAAAAATTGGCGTGCCGCTGTTTGGTTTACTTGAGTTTCAGTTCGCGCACCTGATTGGCTTTTTGTACGCACGCGCCCATGAGAAAACCCAGATCGGTGCCGGTCGACACATAGCGTGCGCCCATTTTCACGTACTCGGCGACGAGATCCGGTCGGCCCGCGAGGCCGCCCACGCCCACGTGTTTGCCGTGTTTGCGGCAGGCGGCGATGGTGCGCTCGTAGGCCGCACGCACGCGCGGATCGTCAAACTTGCCGGCGATGCCCATCTCGGCGGTGAGATCGCTGGTGCCGATCATCATCATGTCCATGCCCTCGACAGCAGCGATTTCTTCGACGTGTTCGAGCGCCTCAACCGTTTC
>CAMBGJ010000156.1 GCA_945865805.1 Bordetella parapertussis | reverse complement strand
CAAACGCAGCCAGTTCGTAGCCGTTTGCGCCATGACCGACGATGGCTTTGGCTGTCAGAATTCAACGGATTGGGCGCGCGGATGGATTGTGTTCATTGATGGAGACGGCAATGGTTACCCCGGCGCGGTTTCCGATATCCTCAAGCGCCGGGACACCATTCCCAGCGTCACGTTAACCGGCACTGGCACGAACGTCTCATACCAGCGGGATGGCCGTTTACGTGCGGCAGCTACAGCCTTTGTCGCCAGTCCTTCGCCCGCCAACACCAGTGTCAAGGCGCGATGTGTAAGCCTGGATTTAAGTGGGCGCCCAAAATCCGTGGCAGACACTGACGGCAACGCCGCTAACGGATGCCAGTAATACTTATGAAACGCCAAGCCGAAATGAAATCTACAGCGCGCGTGCCATCTATCGCGGGCTTCACGCTGCTCGAAGTGCTGGTCAGCATGGTGGTGATCGCGCTGGGGCTGCTCGGGCTGGCCGGATTGCAGATTCGCTTACAGCAGGCCGAATTTGAGTCTTACCAGCGCTCGCAGGCCGTGGTATTGCTCTATGACATGGTAGAGCGTATCCGCGCAAATAAATCAACGGCATCTTGCTTCGCTATTACCACCAACACTACTGCGGGAACGCCTTATCTGGGTACCGGTGCCAGTGCCAGCACGGGCTGCGCGGCAAGCACGTCCGCCTACAATACGATGGCAGATGCAGGGTTAGCCGAATGGGATGCATTGCTGGATGGCGCTTCTGAAAAAAGCGGCACCACCTCGGTGGGCGCAATGATCGGTGCAAGGGGCTGCGTAAGCTATGGCGGCACGTCCACCGAAATCGTGTCGGGCGGTGTCAGTGTTGCGGGCACCGGCATATACACGGTATCCGTTTCCTGGCAAGGCTCCGGCGACTCCGCCGTGCCGTCGACAAATTGCGCAAACGACCTCTATGGCGATGAAACCAAACGCCGGACGATATCAACCACCTTTCGCATCGCCACACTTAACTAATCCAGGCAGTGATGAAGAAATCGCCTACCTCCCTCGCCAGAAGCGCCGGTTTTTCGCTCATTGAGCTAATGATTGCGTTGACCATCGGTTTGCTGCTGCTCACCGTGCTCTCATTGATTCTCGTCAACTCCCATGAATCCAATCGCGAGTTGCAAAAAACAGCCCAGCAAATCGAGAACGGCCGCTACGCTATCGACACTGTTTCACAGAATGTACGCCACGCAGGCTTCTACGGCCATCTGTTCAGCCTCCCCGCAACGCCTGGGTCGCTGCCCGATCCTTGCGAACTCTCGAACCTGACCACTTTGTTGGGCGCACTGGCACTGCCGATACAAGGCTACCGTGCTGCCGATCTGGCAACGCGGGCAGATGTATCCGCCACCACGTGTATCAGCAAGGGTTTGCTGACCAACGCCAACCTGAAACCGGGCTCGGATGTCATCGTGGTGCGCCGCGCATCCACCCAGGCGCTGTCCGTTGGCGCGGTACCGACACTCAACGACGTCTATATCATTGCCACAGGCTCCGGCCTGGGCGTACAGGCGGGCACTGCCACGGCCATCACCAGCACCAGCCAGGTTGACGGTGCCACCGCCTGCACCGCCACCTCGTCGACCGCGGCCTTGGGCCTTTGCCGACAAAACGGTACTGCCGCCCCGATACGCAAATACATGGTGCACATTTATTTTGTCGCACCGTGCAGTGCGGGCAGCGGTACGGGCGGCGTTTGCACCAGCAGCGACGACACCATCCCCACGCTCAAGCGCCTGGAACTGGTTGCGTCGGGCGGCACGCGGAAGTTTGACATCGTGCCTCTGGTGGAAGGAATCGAGTTTATCAAGGCCGAATACGGTCTCGATAACAGTCCTGCCACCACATCAGTAACTGGTCTGATCGGAGATGGAATCGTGGATTCCTATGCTGCGCCGCCCGCATCCGTCGCGGATTGGAGCAACGTCATTACCGCCAAAATATTTATTCTCGCGCGCAACACCGAAGCAACCACGGGGTATTCGGATACCAAGACCTATGCGCTAGGCTCCCTATCGCCGGTGCTGATGACTTCAGCGGCGAACGACACCTACAAACGCCACGCGTATTCCACCAACGTGCGGCTTGTCAATCCTGCAGGCAGAAGAGAGATTCCATGATACGAACACGTTCACATAGCCATACACATCTACGCCAACGCGGCGCGACCCTGCTGATCAGTCTGGTGATGCTAATCGTGCTGACGTTATTCGCGTTGACGGGCTTCAATCTGTCCAGCGTCAACCTCAAGATCGCGGGTAACTTCCAGCAACAGCGCTTTGTAGAAGCCACGATCCAGCAGGCCATTGAACAATTCGTGAGTACGCCTGCTGGATTCGGCGCAATACCTGCCGGACAAACGTACACCGTGAACGGGCTTACGGTGACCGTTTCAGCCCCCCAATGTAATTATTACACGACATCTGCGGGCGACTCGGCCGTCATCCTGCCCGGTGGCGGCACCATCGGCACCGAGGACACCCAGTGGCAGGTCAGAGCCGTTGCAACCGATGCCTTCGGCGGGGCAACTACCGCCATCGTGCAAGGCGTACAACTGAAATTATTGATAGGCAATTGCGCACCGCTGACCTGATTGCGGCATCTAATCGATTTGGAGTTTGACCATGACCAAGAAGCGTATCCATTTTTTGCTTAATGCCCTGCTGGCGATGCTGGCGGCGGCATTGTTTTCCATACCCGCCGCGATGTCGGCATTCGATCCGGTGAATGACGACACCGATATTTTTCTGGCCAACCCCAGCATTGCGGCAGAAAGACCTAACGTATTGATTATATTAGATAATACAGCAAACTGGAATCAACCATTCGTTAACGAAAAAGCTGCGCTGGTGCAGGTGGTCAACAACCTCACCTCGCAATTTAACGTAGGTCTCATGATGATGGTGGAAACCGGTGGCGGCAACGACAACATTGATGGCGCGTATGTGCGTTACCACGTGCGGCAGATGACGGACACCAACAAAGTCGCGCTGTCGACCATGGTCAATAACCTCGACGTACTCAGCGACAAAGCGAACAACAATAGCGCAGGCTTCGCAATGCACGAGGCCTATTTATATTATGCAGGTAAGGCTTCGCGTGCGAGCCATGGCAAGACGAAAACCGACTTTGCAGGAAACGCCACCAATAATCCCCTTGCCGCACCGCTCGCCGGCCATGCGCTGCCCGCCAGCCCAACCGCCACCAGTCTGTACACCTCACCCGTTACCGATGGCTGCCAAAAAAACTTCATCATCTATATCAGCAACGGCCCCGCCAACGAAAACGCGTCGGCGCGCTCGGAACTCGAAGGCTATCTGGGCACGCTTACAGGCGTATCGCCCCCCGCGACTATCTCGATCAGTCCCAATGGACAGCAGGGTAACTGGGCTGACGAAATGGCCAAGTACATGGCGAATGCCGATGTAAACACCAACATAGCTGGCACGCAAAATGTGGTCACCTACACAGTCGAAGTAAATCCCAGTTCCACTGGCCAAGGACCGGCCATGACAGGGCTCCTCAATAGTATGGCCACCAATGGTAAGGGCAAGTATTTCGGCGTCACCGACGACGCAGGCGGCGCAGCCATTACCAACGCACTTAACGCCATTTTTTCGGAAGTACAGGCCGTCAACAGCGTATTCGCCGCCACCACGCTGCCAGTATCGGTCAACGTGCGTGGCACCAACCTGAACCAGGTATATATCGGGGTGTTCCGTCCGGATGCCAACAAGGCGCCCTACTGGTTGGGCAACCTTAAAATGTATAACCTCAGGTTGTCATCATCCGGCACGGTATTCCTCGCCGATGCGCAGGGTAATCCGGCGCAAAATCCCAACACGGGGTTCATTACCGGTGACGCGTCCAGCTATTGGACCACGCCGACCAGTTTTTGGGGGTTTCGCCCCGCGGATCAAAATGGCAGCGGTGGTGCGTCTGACTTTCCCGATGGCGATTTGGTTGAAAAGGGCGGGGCCGCGGAACAATTGCGTATCGCCTACGCGGCAGCGGAATTATCCAGCCCTACACGCAATTTGTATACCTGCACCACCGGTTCGTATGCCAATTGTGTCGGCGGCAGCAGTCTGGCCAACACACCATTCGCAAGTGTCAATACCGATATCACCGCAGTGTCGCTGCAACTCGATACGCGTCCGGTATCGCCCCTTACAGCATTTGCAACACAGACCGTGACCGCGCTCACGGATCGGAAATCGGTGACGCTGGATAACGCTGGCGGCGTTAGCCGCAGTATTACCAGCCTGAGCAATGGCGGAACTACGATCGCCCTCAGCACACTTAATACCAACGTATCAACGGCCATATCCTCGCTTACCGCATCACAGGCCGGCACCGCTGTCAGCGGCGCCACCGGCAACAACGTCACCAAGTCCGGCAGCACCTGCACTGCCACGTTTGGCGCAGCACCTAACAGCACCCAGTTTGTCGTCGGCGCGACTTTTCAGTTTTCGGCCACTGGTTGGGGTGGGCAAAGCGGCGTATCCGCGACTATCCTGACCAAACCAACGGCAAGCTCGTTCACCTATAGCTGCACCGGCAACGCTAACAGCGTAACCGGTACCGGTACGGCGAGCATCATCACCTTCCCGTCAACCACGGCAGTGGCCACGTTTGCGGCGGCACACAGCTTCACCAACGGCCAGACCGTGGTTATCTCCGGGGCGGCCCCGTCACAGTTTAATGCCACCGCTGGCATTACCGTGGTCAGCGCAACTAAAATTAGCTACGTCATTAGCACAGCTTCTGGCGCGGCCACAACGCCCAGCACTGCGTCCGCCACGAGCACTGCGGCGAAAGCCACAACGTCCGGCAACCACGGCTTGCCGACAGGCAGTTCCACGGCGATTATCACCGGCGCTACCCCTTCCGGTTACGACTGCCCCAGCGGCTGCACGGTAACAAATACCGGTGCAACCACCTTCACCTACACCGTGGGTAGCGCGCTGACACCGGCCACGACCTTGCCGCAATTGGTGCGTGGCGGCAGCACCACGGTAACCGCAACGACTTCCGTAGCCCACGGCTTCATTGCGGGAGCGACGGTAAACATTCAGGGCGCGACACCTTCGGGCTATAACGGGTCCGTAACCATCGCAACCGTGCCGACCACCACCACGTTTACCTACACCACATCGAGCGTGCTGCCCGCTTCCAGCGGCACGATCACCGCTTCCAGTGCCAACAGTGCGACGGTGACCGCCACCGCTACCAACCACGGCTTTGCCGTCAATGATTCAGTGGTTATCGAAAGCGTCGGCGGCACGAATACCGTGCACCCGGGTACCTATACCGTGGTATCTATTGGCACACCTACCGCCAGCAGCTTTACCTATTCAACAGGTTCTGCGCTCGCTACGCCCTCTGGCACCTTTACGGTACGCCCCGCAAGCGCCAAGGCCTATGTCGCATTGACGGCCCATGGGTATGCCACAAACGATGTGATTACCATCGCGGGCGCCACGCCTGCAGGGTACAACGGCGCGAAAACCATTACAAAAATAGACAACGACAGTTTCACCTATCCGCTGTCGGCAGCGCTGGGGGCCAATACCGGTACTACCGTGACGGCGGCGAAACCATCCACCACGGCCGTCGCCACATCCACCGCGCACGGTTTCGCCGACGCCAGCTCCGTGGACATCTCTGGTGCCACGCCCAATACATTTAACGGCACCTATAACATCACCCGTATTGACGCCAACACCTTTAGCTACACCCTGAGCAGCGCTGAAGGCAACGCCAGCGGAACCATTAACGCGGTACAAGGTGTGTCGAGCGGCCGCGGCACGTTGATTCGCTGGGTGCGCGGGCAAGACAATTTCAAGGACGAAAATGCCAACGGTTCGACCACGGATGTCCGCGCCTACCTGCATGGCGACGTGTTGCACTCGCGGCCAGCGGTGATTAACTACAATCGTTATGGCTCGAACAACGATGTGTATGTGTATTACGGCTCCAATGACGGCATATTTCATTCCGTCAAAGGCGGTTTTGCCACGGATGCGTCGGCGTCAGTACAAATCGCTCCAGGCAACGAAGCCTGGGGATTCATTCCGACAGAGTTTTTTGATGACCTTAATCGACTGCGTAAAAACTCGCCCATTATCAGTAGTTCGTTCAAGAAGCCCTACTTTGCCGATGGTTCTATCGGCGTATACACCAACGATGCCAATAACAACGGCAAGCTTGGAGATTCGGGAGACAAGGTCAATCTTTATCTGTCGATGCGGCGCGGTGGGCGCCTTCTGTACGCGCTGGACGTTAACAATCCGCATGATCCCAAATTTCTATGGAAAATCGACAACTCCATGACCGGCTTCAGTGAGCTGGGGCAAACCTGGTCACAACCGACGGTGATCAATAATCTTGCCGGTTACCCCAACCCGGTACTAGTGTTTGGTGCTGGTTACGACCCGACTGTCGAAGATCTGGATCCTGCGAACATTACGGCATCCACGGCCACGACGGTAACCACCGGGACCGGCGGCTCCGCGATAACCTATAACCGTAGCATGGGCCGTGGGATTTACGTGGTTGATGCGCTGACAGGCGCGTTGCTGTGGCGATCCTTGGGTACGGGCACTGCCGCCGCCAACACAACCATTGCATCGGGTATGGACTACGCGATCCCGGCAAACGTCAGCATGGTTAAGAGCGAGACAGGCAGCACGGTTCGTGGGTATGTCGGCGACACCGGCGGCAATATGTGGCGTGTCGATTTTCGCTACGACACCACCAACGGCTGGGCCAACACCGTAGTCACGAAACTTGCCGCAGTTGGCGGGTCAGGTGCGGTAAAACGCAAGTTTCTGGGCGGGCCGGACTTCGTGCGTTACCCATCGAAGGGCTTTGACGCCATCCTGGCCGGATCGGGTGATCGCGAACATCCCTTTGATACGAGCGTGACCAATCGTTTTTATATGTTCAAGGATTTTGGAAGCGACGCTGGGCCGCTCACAGGCACGACGGGTTCTGGTGGCGCGAATCCATCCATCCTGGAAAGCACCATGTTTGATGTAAGCAATAACTGCATACAGGAACAATCCGCATGCGGGACAGGTATAACTTCCGCTACAGCAGCAGCTTCGCTCAATGCAGCGACGGGCTACTACGTCACCTTGGCGACAGGTGAAAAAGTCACCGGTACCGCGATTTCCATTGGTGGGTCGACGTTCTTCAATACCAACCAACCTTCGGCCAGTGCGGGAGGTGGGGTCTGCGGCAGCAATCTGGGTATTTCGCGCGCATATGAAATCAGCACAATCGATGCAACCGCCGTCGTAGATTTCAACGCATCCGGCGCGTTGTCGGTCGCCGATCGTGCCAGGGTACTTCCTGGCGGCGGTTATACGCCGGACCCCGTGCGGGCAGTGGTAGACATTGACGGCACAGGTACGCTGAGAGACATCGTGATTCGCGGTCCGGATGTAAGCAGCCCCGGCACGTTGTCTTTAAATAGCAGACTGCGTCGCTACTGGTACAAGGAAATTGATTAACCTGGCCCACCGCGTTGCGGATCGAGGACAGGGTGGCTTGAACTACCCTGTTCTTTTCTGGGTTAAGAGTGCTTTAAAGAACGTAACCGATGTGCGCCATGGCGGCCAGTTCAATGACCTCACCCGCGCAGCGCCTGCTGCGCGATCCGGCAACGCGCCGGATGAGTGTTTTTCTCGTCACTTCGATCACCGCGCACCTCGCGTTGGTAGGCGCGATAGGGAGCACTGCTTTGCGGCAACAACAGGCACCATTGGTGCTTCAGGCGCAACTTCGTACGGTGACGCCTGGTATGCAACCCGCACTGGTGACCGAAAGTGAGACGCCTCAGCTTGATCCGCCGGCACCTGCGCCAGACAACCGGATCGTCGAGGTTCAACCTTCGACCGCGCAACACCCGGTCGACACGCAGCGCATCCTGAGTCTACCCGCAGACATTTACTACGCCTCCAGCGAGGTCGATAGTCGAGCGGAACCGATGGGTGAAGTCAACTTGATCTATCCGGCGATTCCCTATCAACAACGCCTGGGCGGTTCCGTAACGCTCAGCATTTTTGTCAATGAACGAGGCGGCATCGACAAAACGGTTATCGTGGAGTCTAAGCCAGCCGGTGTATTTGACGAAGCCGCGCTGCAAGCTGTAGCCGAACTGAAGTTCTCGCCCGCGATCAAGGATGGAAAACCGGTGAAGAACCGTAAAACCATCGCGGTAAACTTCGACCCCTACGAAAAAATCAATACGCCTTAGTCGGGCAACGCCAGACTCTTAGGCAACGGAAACGTAACCCGCTCCTCAATGCCTTCCACGTTGCTAACGCGGTCGGCGCCGAGCGACTTCAATCGCTCAATCAGGTCTTTGACGAGAATCTCCGGCGCGGATGCCCCTGCGGTAACCCCCACGCGGCTTTTGCCCGCCAACCACTCGGGTTTTAATTCGCTGGCGTTATCGACCATGTAGGCATCAACGCCCTGGTTCTGCGCCACTTCGCGCAGGCGGTTGGAGTTGGAGCTGTTGGGTGAGCCGACAACGATCACCACATCGCATTGCTTGGCCAGGGTTTTCACCGCGTCCTGCCGGTTTTGCGTGGCGTAACAAATATCGTCGCGCTTGGGGCCGACGATGGACGGGAAGCGTGCCTCGAGCGCATCGATGGTGACTTGTGCGTCATCGACCGACAGTGTGGTTTGGGTGACGAAGGCCAGGTTGTTTTCGTCTTTAACCTTGAGCTTGGCCACGTCGTCCGGGCCTTCCACCAGATACATGCCGCCCGCGCTCTGTCCCATCGTGCCCTGCACTTCGGGATGGCCCTTGTGGCCGATCATGATGATTTCGCGCTGCTGGCTGCGCATCTTGGCGACTTCGACATGCACTTTGGTGACCAGCGGGCAGGTGGCGTCGAACACGCGCAGGCCGCGCGCATTCGCATCGCGGCGCACGGCCTGCGACACGCCGTGCGCGCTGAAAATCAGCGTGGCGCCGGCGGGCACTTCGTCGAGGTCTTCGACAAACACGGCGCCTTTTTTGCGCAGATCGTTGACCACGAATTTGTTGTGCACGACTTCGTGGCGCACGTAGATCGGCGCGCCATGCAGCATGATCGCGCGTTCGACGATTTCGATGGCACGATCGACGCCGGCGCAAAATCCGCGGGGGTTGGCTAGGAGTACTTGCATGGCAGAATTATAGCGGCGAATTTCTCTGTTGCCGAACCTAAAAATTATTGTTTAAAAACAAATACTTACGAAATTCACGTGTTGACGCCCTGGCTGGGTTGCTGCGGTTTCAGCGCGTCCCAGATCATCAATCCGGCGCCGACCGTTATCGCCGAATCCGCCACATTAAACGCGGGGAAGTACCAGCCAGCGTAATGTACCTGCACGAAATCCACCACCGAGCCGAACAGCGCGCGGTCTATCAAATTACCAATGGCGCCGCCGAGGATCATGCCCAGCGCCAGACAAAACAGCTTTTGCTCCGGGTGGCGCCACAGCAGCCACACGATCCACGCCGACGCCACCACCGCCACGGCGACAAAAAAAACGCGCTGCCAGCCGCCAGCATCAGCCAGCATGCTGAACGCAGCGCCAGCATTGCGCACGTACACCAGATTAAAAAACGACGTGATTTGCAGTGTCTCGTGCAGCGTAAACTTCTGCACAATAAAATACTTGGTGATCTGATCGATCACCACGATCACTGCCGCCAGCAGCAACCACTTACGCAAGTTCGTGCCGCTACGCATGTTCGCGCACTTCGCCCGGCCCAAACAGATTCGACACGCAGCGCCCGCACAACGTGGCATGTTCGGCATTCGCCCCCACGTCCGGGCGATAGTGCCAGCAGCGGTCGCACTTGGCGTGAGCGCTGGGTGCAACGGCCATGCCCACGCCCGCCAGCGCACCCGATGCCACGCCGCCCGCACCTGCATGCACGGTGGCGCGTGAGGTGATCATCACAAATCGCACGTCATCTTTCAACGAGGCCAGCAGATCGTACGCTTCGCCCTGTGCATATAAATCCACTTCGCCAGCGAGCGACGAGCCGATCTTGCCGGCGGCGCGCAGGGTTTCGAGTTCCTTCAGCACGTCTGAACGCAGCGCGCGCAATTGGCCCCAGCGTTTGCGCAATATCTCGGCGTCCGCAGGCAGGGCCAACTGATACCACGTTTGCTCAAACACGCTGGTGTCACTTTTTTGTATCGTTGCCCACACTTCCTCGGCGGTAAACGACAAAATCGGTGCCATCAGCCGCGTCAGTGCCTGCGTGATGTGATAGAGCGCGTTTTGCGCCGCGCGGCGAGCGTGCCCCGTGGCGGGCGTGGTGTAGAGCCGGTCTTTAAGGATGTCGAGGTAAAAGCCGCCCAGGTCTTCGGAGCAAAACGATTGCAGCCTCTGCGCCACTTGGTGAAACTCGTAACTGCCATAGTGGCCGGGTGCCTGCGGATCTCGCACACCTGACTCGGACGGCGTGAGCGCCACCTGTAAATCGTGCGTCATCACCCACGCATAGCGGTCAATTTCCAACCATTGATCGATCGGCAGCGCGTCGCGCGTGATGTCAAAATCCGCCAGATTCGACAGCAGAAAGCGCAGCGTATTGCGGATGCGCCGGTAGGATTCCACCACGCGTTTCAAGATTTCCTTCGAGATCGACAGTTCACCGGAGTAATCCGTCGCCGCCACCCACAGGCGCAGCACATCAGCGCCAAATTCATCCATCACCTTTTGCGGGGCCACCACGTTGCCTATGGATTTGGCCATTTTGCGCCCGTTGCCATCGACCACGAAGCCGTGTGTGAGCAGCGCGCGATACGGCGGCTGGCCGTCGGTCATGCAACTCACCAGCAGCGACGAGTGGAACCAGCCGCGATGCTGATCCGAGCCTTCGAGATATAAATCCGCCGGGAACGCACTGGCTTGCTGGTGTGAATTCCGCAGCACGGTGAAATGCGTGGAGCCCGAGTCGAACCAAACGTCCAGCGTATCTTTGATTTTTTCGTAGTGCGCCGCATCGTCGCCCAGCAGCTCTTCGGGCGTTACCGCCTGCCACGCCTCGATGCCGGATTTTTCCACGCGCTGCGCCACCTGCTCCAGCAGTTCCAGCGTGCGTGGGTGCAACGTGCCGGTTTCTTTAGAGATAAAAAACGGCATCGGCACGCCCCACTGCCGCTGGCGCGATAAGGTCCAATCCGGGCGATTGGCGATCATGCCGTGCAACCGAGCCTGTCCCCACGCCGGGTAGAACTTGGTCTGCTCGACGCCACGCAATGCCGTCGTGCGCAATGATTCAGCGGGCTTCGCGCCCAACCAGCCTTTGGGGGTATCGCCCTCATCCATGCCCGCGAACCACTGCACCGTCGCGCGCAGGATCACCGGTGTTTTATGCCGCCAGCAGTGCATGTAGCTGTGCACATGCTGCGCCTGGTTAAACAGCGTGCCTTTTTCTTCGAGGTGCGCGACGATTTTCGGATTGGCTTTCCAGATCATCTCGCCGCCAAACACCGGCAACGTGGATACATATTTGCCGTCGCCCATCACCGGCGTGAGGATATCCACATCCTTCATGCCGTAACGGCGGCATGACTGGAAGTCTTCCACGCCATACGCCGGCGCGGAATGCACGATGCCGGTGCCAGTATCGAGCGTGACGTAATCGCCCAGATACACTGGCGACAGGCGGTCATAAAACGGATGCTTGAACGAAATCAGCTCTAGCGCCGCGCCCTTGCACGTCGCAACGGTTTTGCCCGTGAGCTTATAGCGCGCGAGACACGCCTCCTGCAATGCCGCCGC
>CAMBGJ010000155.1 GCA_945865805.1 Bordetella parapertussis | reverse complement strand
GCCAACGCACGCGCCACGCGTTACTTTGCCCGCAGGCATGGCCTTGAAGTGGTGGCGCTGGAGGGATTCGCCGCTACCGACTCTTATGCGATTGGAAATCTCGGGCCGGAAATGGCGCGCGATGCCTTTGTGCGTGTAGATCGGCCGGACATCGACGCGTTTGTGGTGCCGGGGGCTAATTTTCCGACGATGGCGTCGATCGCAGGCTGGGAGCGCGAATTTAACAAGCCCGTGGTCACGTCCACGCAAGCGGCGCTGTGGGCGATGGCGCGTCAGCTCGGCGGGGCGCCGCTGACGGGCTTTGGGCGCTTGCTGGAACAGTTGCCCGCAGCGTGAAGCGTCCCCTGCTAATTTTTACTTGCATGGCGCGGCACAAACCATGAGCGCGCGCATCGTCAGCCGCATCGCGTTCGGCATCGGCATGGTGGCGATTACCGTGGCGCCCTTCGTGCCGTTGATCTACCGCTGGTTCTATCCGCCGCGCTCGGCGCGCCAGGATCCGCAGGGCTTTTGGCAAACGCTGGGCACAGTGCTCGATTCGCTGAATTCATTCACCGACGGCATCGCGATATTTTTCTGGATCGCCACACTCGCCGCGACAGCACTGTTGGCATCCATCATCGCGTTTGGCACGGCGTGCTACGGCAAGGAGCCGCTGGCGTGGCGGCTTTGGTGCGGGTTGCCTGTGTTCCTGGGCGCGGTGATGGGGGTGGGGCTGGTATTGCTGGAACAATGAGACGCAGCGCGGTTATTGCGCCTGCAGCTTGGCGTCGCGTATCACCTTGGTCCATTTGACGATTTCGGCGCGCTGAAATTTATCGAATTCCTCTGGTGTGGTGTACAGCACTTCCGCGCCTTGCAGCAGCATGGCGTCGCGGGTTTCTTGCAGTTTTAAAATCGAACCCACCTCGCGATTGATTTTGTCGATGATCGCGCGCGGCGTTTTGCCGGGCGCGTACAGGCCGAACCACACGTACGATTCCAGACCCTTGAAGCCTTGCTCCAGCGCGGTGGGGATATCCGGCGCGCCGGGAAAACGTTTGTCGTTCAGGAGCGCGATGGCTTTTAACTTGCCTGCCTTGATCTGCCCGCTGGTGGTGGTGGTCGAGAGAAACGCGGCCTGCACTTCGCCCGTCATCAACGCGTTCAGGGTGAATCCCGCGCCCTTGTACGGCACGTGCACAAATGTGAGGCCCAGCATCTGCGCCAGCAGCTCGCCGGTGAGATGACTGCTGGTGCCCGCCGATGCCGAGGCGTAAAACAGCCCGCGCGGCCGCGAGCGTGCGTAGGCGACAAACTCCTTCATGTTGTTCACGCCCAGCGTGGGAATCACCACCACCAACAAGCCGGAGTTGGTAATCAACGAAATCGGCGCAAAATCCCTCAACGGATCAAACGGCACTTTCTTGAACAGCAGCGGCGCGCTGACTTGCGTGTTCACGCCCGTCACGTACAGCGTCTGAGCACGTGGTCGAACCGTATTGTGCCTTGCTTCATCGCACTGCTTTGGATCGAGGGGAGGCGCGAGCCCCCTGTCACTAAAATAGTCTGAGATGTCGTGCCGTAACTATTTGTTTTAATTGAATAATTTTCAGTGGCATCAATTATGGCATGATGCCCCCAATAATCGGAGGCGTAAGTATGTCAGAACAAAAACTATCGGCGGTCATGCGCGCGCTACTCGCAGCGGCAATGATCCCGGCGGGCGTCGCCTGTGCGTAAACCACGCCTGCCTATCCCACCAAGCCGGTGCGCCTGCTGGTGGGTTTTGCGCCCGGCGGTGGCGTGGATATCGCCGCGCGCATCGTGGCGCAAAAGATGGGCGAGCTGATGGGGCAAACGGTGGTGGTGGACAATCGTGCGGGGGCGGGCGGCACCATCGGCACGGACATCGCGGCGAAAGCGCCCGCCGACGGCTACACGCTGTTGCTGTGTGGCATCTGGTCGCACGGCGTGGCGCCGTCGCTCTACAAAAAGTTGCCTTACGATCACACCAAGGATTTTGCGCCGGTGTCGCTGCTGGGCACCACGCCCAATATCCTGGTGGTGCATCCGTCGGTGCCCACAAAAACGGTGAATGAGTTCGTCGCGCTGACCAAGGCGAGCAAGGGCAAGTTCACCATCGCTTCGCCCGGCACCGGCAGCTCGCCGAACATGACCATGGAACTGTTTCGCCTGACCACCGGCATCGACTTTGTCCACGTGCCGTACAAGGGCGCGGGGCCCGCGCTGGTGGATTTATTCGGCGGACATGTGCAATCGATGTTCGACAATATGTCGTCGCAGATGGCGCACCTGAAAGGCGGGCGCACGCGTGCCATTGCAGTGACCTCGCCCAAACGCAGCGTGCATTTGTCCGACGTGCCGACCATGATGGAATCGGGCGTGAACATCGACGTCACCTTGTGGTACGGCCTGTGCGCGCCCGCAGCGACGCCCAAACCCATCGTCGCCAGACTCAACGCCGATCTGCATAAAGCGCTGGCCGCGCCCGACACGCAGCGCCGCCTGACCGAAAACGGCATCGACACCGCGCCTTCAGCGCCCGAGCAATACGCAGCGTTCATCAAGCTTGAAACAGAGAAGTGGGCACGTGTGGTGCGCGATGCCAAGGTGCCGCAGCAGTAGGCGGCCTACAACGGAGATGTGATGCGGGCTTCGCGAACACGAGAGCCGATTGTGATCCTGGCAAGTTTAGCGCTTGCTTTAACGCCCATCGCCGCACTGGCGCAGCGGCCCGATGCACCAGCGCCGACATACCCCAGCAAACCCATCCGCCTGGTGAGTTCCACCACAGTGGGCGGGCAGCCCGACACCATTGCGCGCCTGATCGCGCAAAAAATGAGCGAGCATTGGGGGCGGCCGGTGATCATGGACAACCGGCCCGGCGGCGGTGGTGTGCTCGCCAACGGCGTGGTCGCCAAAGCAGCACCCGATGGGCATACGCTGCTTTACGTGCTGCCGAATTTCGTGATCACGCCGGCGCTGCAATCAGGCGCCAATCCTGATGCGTTCAAGGACTTCGTAGGTATCAGCCAGGTGGGCATCAGCACCAATGTGCTGGTGGTCACCGCGGCACTCAATGTGAAAACGGTCAAGGATTTTATTGCGCTGGTTAAAACTCAGCCGGGTAAATTGATCTACGGCTCCGGCGCCTCCGGCACGGCGGGGCATTTGAGCGGCGCGCGCTTTGGACTGATCGCCGGTATCAAGACCATCCACGTGGCGTATAAAGGCGGACCGGATGCCGTGATTGAGATATTGGGCGGGCGCAGCCACTATACGGTTTCGACCATGGGCGTGTCGCTGCCGTTCATCAAGGAAGGCAAGCTCACGCCGCTGGCGGTGACTTCGGTGCAGCGTGCGCCGGTTCTGCCCGATGTCCCCACGCTGGGTGAAATTCAGCCGGAATTCAAACGCCCTGAGACCTCACACGGGCTGGTAGCGCCCGTCGGCACGCCGCGCGCGATCATCAGCGCCATCAACAAGGAAACCGCACGCGTGCTGGATTTGCCCGATATCCGGGAGAAGCTGCAGGGCATCAGCTTTGTGTCCGCGCCGACCACGCCGGAAGCCTACGACAAAATCCTGCGCGAGCAACTGGCCACGGTGTCGAAGCTGGTGACGGATATCGGGATGCGGGCGAAATAGTTACTTTTCGCCAGTGCAGTGCGTCACCCTGTGTGGCACAGAGGTGATCGGGAATCTCTGCGGAACTCATCCACCTTGAAGAGGAGGGAACGTCCCAATCAAGATGGCAACACTACGCGCTAATCGGCAATTCACCGCGTACCAGCACGCGATACAGCAGGCGAAATTCGTTCGGATCGTAATCAAAATGTGCCTTGTGCATGGCGGCGCGATTGTCCCAGATCAGCATGTCGCCCTTACGCCATTGGTGGCGGTAGATGAAATCGTCCTTGATCGAGCGTTCGAGCAGATCGCTGAGCAGCGCCTGGGTATCAGCAGGTGACAAGCCGACGATGTTTTCAGTTTTTACCGGGTGAAAGTAGAGCGCCTTTTTGCCGCTGTCCGGGTGCACGCGTATCAGCGGTTGCAGCACCGGCTCGGGCTTGCGTTCGGCTTGCGCGTCGGCGGATTGGCCCGAGTAATTCGATGCAGCGCTGCCCTGAAACACGTTGACGGTTTTCATGCCGTGCAGCGTGTCTTGAAAATCGGCCGGCAGGGACTCATACGCCGCGCGCATGTTCACCACCGCCGTATCGCCGCCCCTGGACGGCAGCGACACCGCGAACAGACAAGTGTATTTCGGCGGCCGCAGGTGGTTGGTGTGATCGGTGTGCCAGCCCGCGCCGTGTTTCACGCGCTGGCCGGATTTATCCTTGTGGCGGTTGGAGACCTCGTGCACCAGCGGGCAATCGGGCAACGCATACTGCGTAAAGTGCTGCGGCATCGGCTCGCCAAACAACGACACCGCTGCCAGATATTGTTCGGGCGTGAAATCCTGATCTCGAATCACCAGCGCGACGTTGTCCACCAGCGCCGCGTTGAGCTGGTGCCGGGTTTCGGCATCGATGGGCTTGCGCAGATCAATGCCGGTGACTTCGGCGCCGATCAGCGGAGAAAACGGGCTTACTTTCATTGCGGCGGCTCCCATGTGAGGTGTCTGAAGCACAGGCGTTCCCATGTAAACATTATCTGGGCGAGGGTGGCCGCCGTCAATCACCGGCAGTGCGGCGATTGACCATTGGTATGCCCGGCGCTACAGTGCTTGCCGGGAACCAGTGCGGCTTATCTATTGGGGGGATGACACGGCATGAACACGACCTTGCTTCGATACAGCATACCGGCGGCTGGCGTTATCGGCATGGCAGCGACGCTACTTTCCGCACACGCCATGGCGCAGAACTATCCCACGCGCCCGATACGCATGGTGGTGCCCAATCTCGCGGGCAGCGCCACCGACTCCGTGGCGCGCATGGTGGCGCAGCGTTTGACCGAGGCTTGGAGCCATCAAGTAGTGGTGGACAACCGCGCGGGCGCCAGCGGCATCATCGGCACGGAGCTGACCGCCAAGGCCGCGCCCGATGGTTATACCGTGATGATGGCCACTTCCGCCGGGCTTATTATCCAGTCGTTGCTGACCAAGGTACCCTATGAAGCCACGCGTGATTTCTCGCCGATCTCGCTGGTGGTGAACAGTCCGCAGATGCTGGTCGCGCACCCGTCGGTGCCCATCACCAATGTCGAGGAACTGGTAGCGCTGGGGCGTGCCAAACCCAACCAACTGAATTGCGCTTCGCCCGGCACGGGCACCTCCAACCATCTGGGCTGCGAGATGATCAAGGTGATGACCAAGGCGGAGTTTCTGCATGTGCCGTACAAAGGCACTTCGCTGGCGGTGACCGATCTCGTCGGCGGCCAGGTGCACATCATGTTTAACAGCATGCCGGCCGTGTGGCCGCTGGCGAAGGCGGGCAAACTGCGCGCGCTGGCGCACGGCGGCGTTAAACGTTCATCCGCCGCGCCCGAAGTGCCGACCGTGGCGGAAACGCTGCCGGGGTTTCAGTGCATCACCTGGTATGCGTTGATCGCACCGGTCGGCGTGCCACAACCCATCATCGCCAAGCTCAACGGCGAAGTGGTCAAAATGCTCAAGGATCCGACGTTCGCCAAGCGCTTGATCGATCAGGGGCAGGAACCGGCAGCCACCACGCCGGAGGAACTCGGCAAATACATGCGTAGCGAATCCGGGCGCTGGGCGACGGTGGTTAAGGGAGCGGGGTTGGCGTTGCGGTAGTAGATGTGTGAAGTGCGTAGGTCGGAACGCGTAGCGGTTCCGACAGCGGTGGTGATAGGCAAAGTTTGTGTCGGAACCACTCCGCGTTCCGACCTACGATCTGTGGTGGCGGGTTAAATGCGCATAAGTGTAGTACGAATGGCCATCTACCGCACCCCCAACAACTCCACCTCAAACACCAACGTAGCATTCGGCGGAATCACGCCACCCGCGCCCCGCGCGCCATAGGCGATTGACGACGGGCAGGTGAGCTTAGCCGTGCCGCCGACTTTCATCATCACCACACCTTCGGTCCAGCACTTGATCACACCGGTTAGCGGAAACTCAATGGGCTCGCCGCGTTTGTGGGAGCTGTCGAATTCCTTGCCGTCAGGGAACGTGCCTTTGTAATGCACTCTCACTGTGGAGGCGGCGTTGGGCTGCGCGCCCTTGCCTTCTTTGAGCATGCGGATGACCAGACCGCTGTCGGTGACTTTGGCACCGGGTTCCTTGGCGGCGTCGGCTAATACGGCATCGGATTTGAATTGGGCGATGGCGTGGGGGGCGGTGGATAGGAGCAGGGCGCTTGCGATGGTGTTGGCGAGTAGGGATTTTGAAATTGTCATGGTGATGGGTTAGTTTATTGATTGAGTATTACCAGAAATCGGGTTTGATCGAGTGTGCGCGGCGAGGGGGTTTCCACGCCGACAAGGTATGACACTAAACGTCTCACGGTCGTTCCCGCGCAGGCGGGAACCCATAACACAGTGCCATTTGGGAAAGAAATCCCCCAACCTACCTTCCCCCGAGGGAAGGGGATACCCGCCTGCGCGGGAATGGCAGTGAAAGTGTGTGGCTACTGCATATTCTCTCCTGCGGGGCCGGGCGTAAAGCAAAAATCGTTAAGCCTTCAACCCCTTGCGCGCCATGAACTCGGGAAACGCATCCTTGGCCTTGGCCCCGCGCAGCACGCGGGTGGTGTATTCGTGTTCTTCCATGTATTGCGCTTCGAGGTCCTGATTCATTTGCTTCAACATCAGCGCTTTCACGCCCATCACCGCGCCGCGGTGATTGGCGGCGATCATTTTGGCGATTTCCATGGTTTTGGCGCGCAGTTGTTCGCGCGGGACCAGGTGGTTCAGGAGACCGATGCGATAGGCCTCTTCAGCGCCGACGATGCGCGCGGTGAACAGCAGTTCCTTGGCCACCGGCCACCCCACTTGGTTCGGCAGTGTCCAGGTGCTGTTGATGCGGCCATAGGCGGCGGCGAGGAAACGGAATTTTGCGCCTTCACAACCAATGCGCATGTCGAGCGAGGACACCAGCACCGCGCCGCCGCCGTAGGCGACGCCGTTCACCATGCCGATGACGGGTTTGGCGCAGGCGGAAATTTCATATCGGTTTTTGTTGTCGCGCATTTCATCGAGTTGCTGGTCGCTGAATTTTTTGTCGTGCTCCAGTTGCTCGTGGATGTCGCCGCCCGCGGTGAATGCGCGATCGCCCGCGCCAGTGATGACGAGGCAGCCGACGTTGTCGTCAGCCTCTGCTGCCTTGACCGCCGCGTGCAGCTCCAGTCCGAGCTTGCGGTTCATTGCGTTCATTTTTTCCGGACGGTTCAGCGTGATGATGGCGACGCGATCTTCGTGATCCACCAGTATGTGTTCGTAGGTCATGGTTGCTCTCCTGTGAGTAAATTTGTGACGTAAGCGTATCACGCTCAGGGTATGTCTATTGCGTCTGCGCCAGCCCCACCGCCTTGATTACGCGCGACCATCGGGCGGCTTCGGACTTGATGAAAGCGCCAAATAGTTCGGCGTTGCTGTTGACCGGCTCGGCGCCCTGCTGAATCAGATAGTCGCGTGTTTCGGGCACTTGCAGAATGCGCGAAACTTCCTGTTGCAGGCGGTTGACGATATCGGCAGGGGTGCCGGTGGGCGCGAGGATGCCGCTCCAGCCTGAGATCACCATGTCGCGATAGCCGGCTTCGACCATTGTCGGCGTATCGGGGAACGCCACCGTGCGCTTTTCGCCCATGGTGGCGAGCAGACGCAGACGGCCATCGCGCACGTACGGGGTGAAGGCCTGCATCGGCGTCATCATTACGCCGATCTCGCCGCCCAGCACTGCCACCAGCGACGGCGTTTCGCCCTTGAAGGGCACGTGCAGCAGCTTGGTGCCGCTGGCCTGGGCAAAAAGTTCAGCGGTCAGATGCGTCATGTTACCTGCGCCAAACGAGCCGTAGCGCATTTCACCGGGCAGCTTTTTTGCCAGCGCGGCCACGTCTTTTACCGAGCGCGCGGGCAGCGACGGATTGACCACGAAGCCGAAGGTATTGGTGGAGGTTTGAATCACCGGCGCGAAATCGCGGAAGGTGTCGTACGGCAGGCCCTTGTAAATAAACAGGTTCAGCACAATCGAGCCCGGCCAACCCATGGCCAGGGTATAGCCATCAGGCTTGGCCCTGGCCGCGCCTTCAAGGCCGATGATGCCGTTGGCACCAGGGCGATTTTCGACGATGAATTGCTGGCCGTAGTTGTCGCTCAATTTGCGCGCGACAATGCGTGTCAGCAGATCGACACCGGAGCCAGCTGCTTGCGCCACCACGAAACGCACCGGGCGTTCCGGGTAACCGGCGGGGCGGGTTTGTGCGTGTGCCGTAGTGGTTGATACCGCAGCGATTGCAGCGACGGTGGCAAAATATATACGCGATGAATTCATCAAATTTCCTTTACGTGCCCTATGTACTATGCGCTATGTGCCCATTATGCCGCGAGATAACTGTCGAGCAAGCGGCCGTAGCCCGGTATGCTGGTGTGGCAACCGATTTTCTTCAGCGCGTCCCAGATGCACACGCAGTTGTTGGTTAACACCGGTTTACCCAGATCATTTTCAAGACGCCCGGCGATGCTCATAGTCGGCCAGTTGCCGCCAGGGATGATCACCGCTTCGGCATTCGCACGGTCGGCGCGGCGGCCGAAGGTGTAGGCGGATTCCGGATCGACGCGGCCGAGGTCGCTGTTTTGCACATAGCCCATCACCTCGCTGTGCACCACCTCGAAACCGTTTTGCGTGAGGAAATTCACCATGGTGATGTTGATCGCCTCGCTCCACGGCGCGGCAATCGCCACGCGTTTGATGCCGAGCGCGGTCAGCGCATGCCGGAACGCCGTCGCCGATGTGGTTGCTGGTTTGCCGGACGCCTTTTCCATGCGCTCGATCAAGGTGTCGTCGTAGCCCTTGCCCAGCGCCACGCTCGCCGCCGTGATGCCGAGCACGATCACATTCACGTCGGCATCGGCGAGCTTGCGGCTTTCAAATTCCAGTTCGTCCATCGCACCCAACACCGTGGCGGCGTCGATACGTGACCACGACAGCCGGCCGGTGTGCAGCGAGACAAAATCGGGCAGCGCCTGCGAGAACTCCGGCTCCTGCGTGGAATTCGACGAGGGCACGAGTAAGCCGTAGCGGTGTGTTTTGCGGATGAAGGTCATGGGTGTCTTTGGTGGGTGGGGCTGGCAACGGGTGGGTATTTGTAACTATTTGATTTTATTGATATATTTGTTGAAGCCAAATTCCCGACTTAGCGCTATGACGTGCCACGCCTATTTTGTCATGCCGATATCCGCCAGCAAGCCGCGCGTGATTTCATACTGTTGCCGCAGGTAGTCGCGCGTGGGCGCGGCCTTGCGAAAATCCCAGTCTTGCAGGTCGGCGGCCAGTATGCGCTTCCATTCGGCGGTGGTGGCCACGCGCTCGAGCAGCGTTTCCCAGTAGGCGATTTGCGCTGGCGTGAGCCCGCGCGGCCCCATAACGATGGTGAAGCCGTTCAGTTGCACGTCGTAGCCCTGCTCCTTGAAGGTGGGCACGTCGGGCAACAGCGCCAGGCGCTGCGCGCTGGAGACGCCGAGGATACGCAGCGCGCCGCTCTTGTGATGGGGTGCGGCGTTATCGACCGACACCGCCGCCATATCGATGTGACCACCGAGCAACTGCGTCATCGATTCGGCACCGCCGCTGAAGGTGACGAGCTTCAAGCGCCGCGCGTCGATGCCTGCCGCTTTGGTGAGCATGCCGAGCATCAAGTGCGGCGAACCGGCGCGCGTGCTGCCGAGCGAAATGGTGAGCGATTGCGGATCCTGCTTCAGACGCTCCAGCACCTCCGGCAGCGCTTTGAAGGTGGCGTTGTTGCCGCGCAGCGCGAGCGTGCTCGGCTCGCTGGTCAGCATGGCCAGCGCGGTCATGTCGTTGGGGCCGATGGTGCTGCGTCCCATCACGTGATTCGACAGCAGCCCCTGTCGCGCGAACACCAGATAGTGCGCGTCACCCGCATGGCCGTTGACGTAGGTATTCGCTAGCGTGCCGCCACCGCCCACTTTGTTGATGACGGAGACATTCTGTAACCATTTGTTTTCATTGAATATTTTTTGCAGCCCTCGCGCGTTGCGATCATTGCCGCCGCCGGGGCCGGAGCCGACGACGATTTCCACCGCGCGTTGCGGCTGCCAGGGTGGCGAAGGTTGGGCATGAGCGGGAGTGTTCGCGCACAGCAGCACCGTCAGGGCGATGCGCAGCAGTGCGGTGCGCACGATGTAGGTTTCGCCATCTACGAAGTCGAAGGTGAGATTCAGTGTCATAAACTCATAAGCCTTTAGCGCTACGGTTCACTACCCACTACCTTTTGGCCAGCCCCAACGCCTTCAATCCCGCGTGCCGTTGATCATATTGCGTCTTGAAGCCCGCCTTTCAGCCTTCCGCGGCGGCGAAACGGTCGAGCCACGAGCGGCTTTCCAGCAGTTGCTTCCACTCGGCGGTTTCCACCATTTTGCGCAGCGCGCCTTCCCAAAAGGCCACCTGCGCCGCGCCCATGCCGCGCGGGCCAGCCATCGCGCGATACGCTTCCACGGCGGAATCGATGCCGAGTTCCTTCCACGTTGGCACGTGGGCGAAATCACCGGTGAGGCGCTGCGCCGCCGCCACGGCCAGCACGCGGATGCGCCTTCTTTCAACGGTGCGGCAAAACTCGATTGCGGATTGGTGACGAGATCGATGTGTCCGCCGTAGAGCGCGGCGAACCCTTGCGACACGCACTGAAACACCACTGCAAGCATTTTTTTCGGATCGCTGCCTACGCCCTTGGCGGCCAGCGCGAGACCAATGTGACCGGAGCCGCCGAACGCAGTGCCGACGGCGACACTGATTGACGAAGGGTCGGCTTTCATCGACGTGTTTCGCGGGTTTCCACGACTGGGCGTGGGCAGTGCTCGCGAGCAGCGCCGCCGCGCACAACAGGCCCGTGCGGAGTCGACCGCGCATGATGGCTTACTTGCCGCTCACTTGCCACTCCATTTGCCACTCACTTTGGCGCTACCTTGCCTTGCAGAATCACCGCATTGGGCTGCAGCGGCATCTGGTGCGACAGCAGCGTCATTGCCACCATGCCGTAGTAACCCATCAGGCAGCTCAGTTCGACGATCGCCGGGATGCCGAAAAAATCCTTCGCGCGGTTGTACGATTTGTCGCTGATGGCATGATGACGGAAAAGCTCGGTGCCGTAATCGTACAGGGCTTCTTCTTCAGGCTTGTCAAATTTCGGCCGCTCGTTTTTCACCATGGCGTCGACGATGCTTTGCGCAAGACCCGCGTCGGTGGCGATCTTGGCGTGCGCGTTGAACACATAATCGCAATCCAGACAGCGCGCGGTGATGATAATGGCGAACTCGGATTGATGCAGCGGAAAGCAACTGTTCAAACGCAGTTTTTCACCCAGCGGATGCCACACCTCGGTGACTTCCGGCGCGTGCAGCGAAAGGCGATAGGGGCCGGGAATGCGCCCGCCGCGGCGGCCGAGGATGCCGTCGACTACGCGACGCTTAACGGGATTGAAATCGCTTTTTTCATCGAAAACGGGAATACGTGCCATGAAAAGTTCCTGTGTGGGTTGTGGTTAACGATAGTTACTACTCTTGGGCACCTCTAAAAATAGCTTAATTTCGAGGCACATTGTAAACGTTGGGCGGGTATGTACGTTGTAAGGTTAAATCACCGAGACGAAGCCAAAGCAAAATGCCCATACGCCTTCAACCGAGCTTTTTCGACATTCATGAGCGCAGCGC
>CAMBGJ010000154.1 GCA_945865805.1 Bordetella parapertussis | reverse complement strand
TCGGCTTTGGCCTGCTGGTGGCGCTGATGGCGTTGATGGTGGGCCTGGGCGTGTATTCGGTCACCAGCATCGGCGCGCGCCTCGACACCATCGTCCACGGTCACTACAAGGACACCATGAACACCGTGGACATCCGCGAAACCGTGAACGAAGTGGCGCGCGCGGTCTACAACCTGGCGACCACCGCAGACATGGATGCGCGCCGTCGCGACGTGGCACGCCTTGAAGACAGCCACGTCATCATCAACAAAAATCTCGAGTCATTGAAGCCCCGTCTGATTGACGGCGAGGGTGCGGCGGCGCTCAAAAAAGCGCTTGATACCTACACCCGCTACGACGCCGCCAAGCGCAAAATCATGGCGTTGGCGGTGCAGAATCAAGACAAAGAAATGGATCAAGCCATCCAGCAGGAATTACGCCCCGCGCAAAACGCGCTCTTCAATGCACTCGACGGCATCGTCAACTACCAGAGCGAACGCATGGAGTCCTCATCGCAGGAAGCCAAGCGGCTGGCGGAATTCGCACGTGCACTGCTGTTCGGCTTCGGTTTACTGGCGATGATCGTGGGCGCGCTGTTTTCGGTATGGATCAGCCGCTCCATCGCGGGGCCGACCGAAGCCGCATCCCAATTGTCGCAGGCGATATCCGATGGCGACCTGACGCATCCCGTGATCGCCACCTCGAAAGACGAGCTGGGGCTGTTGCTGGCGGCGCTGGAGAAAATGCGCCTGTCACTCACCCGCGACGCGCGCACCATACGCCAGTCCGCCGAAAACGTGGCGCTGACCTCGCGTGAAATCGCGCAAGGCAGTTCGGATCTGTCCAACCGCGCCGAGCAGCAGGCCGCACGTCTCGAAGAAACCGCCGCCAGCATGGAAGAACTCACCGCAACGGTCAAACAGAATACCGCCAGTGCCGCGCTCGCCAACAACCTGGCCGCCAGCGCCTCCGAGGTGGCTTCGCGCGGCGGTGCCGAGGTGCGCGGCGTGGTGGGCACCATGCAGGGCATCGCCGAGGCGTCGCGCCGTATCGCGGATATCATCGGCGTCATCGACAGTATTGCGTTTCAGACGAATATCCTCGCGCTCAATGCGGCGGTAGAGGCCGCGCGCGCCGGCGAACAGGGGCGCGGCTTCGCGGTGGTGGCCACCGAGGTGCGCGGGCTCGCGCAACTCTCCGCACAGGCCGCCAAGGAAATTTCGCGGCTTATACAAGACTCCACGGTGCAGGTGGATGCCGGCGCGAAACTGGTCGAAAACGCCGGTTACACCATGGACGAAATCGTCGCTGCGGTGAAGAACGTCACCGAGATCATTGCCGACATCGCCATCGCCAGCCATGAGCAGTTGACCGGCATCGAACAAGTGAATCAGGCGGTATCGCAGATGTCCGGCGTCACCCAGCAAAACGCCGCCGTGGTGGAACAATCCGCCGCTGCCGCGGAGAATCTGTCGAATCAGGCGCAGGAGCTGATCACCGCCGTGGCACGCTTCAAACTGGATGAAGGTGAGCGCAACCAGCGCCAGGGCAAACAGAGCGAACAACGCGAACAACGAGAAAGTTTTCGCCCACGTGCCGCAGCCGCGTCGGCAGATGCGCCCTTGGCCGCCTGGTCACACACACCCACAGCCAAGCGCCCACCGCCCGCTCCGGCGTTACCTTCCAGTGGCACGAACACACACGGCGATGGTAACTGGAAAGAATTCTGATCGACCCGTCAGCGATATCCGCGCTACCCATGCAAACGGCGGCCCTGACTGCGACCGCCGTTACAACTTCTACTGCAAAATATTCCTGCTACGGTTGGCGCTTAGCCCTAACCCTAAACCCCTAACCTTTAACCTTTGGTACGGCTGCGATATTCGCCGGTACGGGTATCGATCTCGATTTTGTCGCCGGTGGCGCAGAACAGCGGCACGGAAATTTCGTAGCCGGTCTTTAACTTGGCAGGCTTGAGCACTTTGCCCGAGGTATCGCCGCGCACCGCGGGCTCAGTATAAATAATCTCGCGCACCAGCGTCTGCGGAATGTCCACCGAAATCGGCGCTTCGTTATACAGCACCACTTCGCACGGCATGCCTTCTTCAAGGTAATTGAGCGAGTCACCCATGTTTTCTTTGTCCACTTCAAACTGATTGAAATCAGCATCCATGAACACGTACGACGGCTCGGCGAAATACGAATAGGTGACGTCCTTGCGCTCGAGCACCACCATATCAAACTTGTCGTCGGCGCGGTAAACGGTTTCAGTGCCGGTGCCGGTCAACAGGTTCTTCAACTTCATCTTGACCACCGATGCATTGCGGCCCGATTTACTGAACTCGGCTTTTTGCACCACCATGGCATCCTTGCCAACCATGATCACATTACCGGCTCTGATTTCCTGAGCTATTTTCATTACTGTCCCCTGTCCTGTGCCCGCTTCCACCCACCGGTCTGGATGTATGGAAAAATGTTTTAGAAAGCCTTGGATTATATCATTTTTTATCACCAAGGCCATGGCAGAACCGCAGCAGATTGCCGGTCAGATCGCCTACCGCCAGCAACTGTTCCTGCCAAGCGAGTAAGCCCTGCCGCTGCGCCAGCCGCGCGTCAACAAAATCGCACCACGCCTCGGCCAGCGGTGGCGCGCCTGTAACGTTATTCCACGCCGTCCACAGGCCACGCACGGCCTGCGCCGCGTCTTCGGGTAACACCTCACAATAGGCAGCCAGAAAGGCGTTGAGCTTCGCTTCATGCGCGCCGGCCTGCTGGGGATAAATGTGCCACACAAACGGCCTTCCAGCCCATTGCGCCCGTACAAACGAATCCTCGCCACGGACAAAATTAATATCGCTCGCCCACAACAGCGCGTCGTAACCGGCCTGCGGCACGAACGGCACAAAGCGCAGTTCCAGATTACCTATCCGATGACGATTGCCCGCGTACGCGGCAAACGTCTCGCGCACCTGCGCCGCCAGCGCACCTGCCGGGATCGCCGCCACCACCGGCACACCACCCTGCGCACAGGCGGCGAGCAGCGCTGACCACGGCGCGTGCGGGTAAGCGAACAGCGACACGGTGATGCTACCCGGTGCCACATCGTCAAACCCGTGATGCATCCACCAGCCGCGCCGTGCCTCGGTGTTGGCGTCGAACGCCTCACGCTGCTGCAACAAATCCGCCTCGCGCGGCACACCGCCGGTGCCCGGCGTCACGCCGGGAAAGAAAAAGTAGCGCGGCAAACCCAGTTGCGGATGCGGCGACAGCAGGCCATGATGTTCGCGCACCCACGGCTCTGCGCTCAGGTATTCGAGAATAATCCAGCGTGGCTTGAGCGCACTGTCAGCCATGTTCGCCACATAGGCTTGCGGCAACCCGCAGCCGAAGGCTTCGATCACCACCTCGCCCGGCGGCGGATAGTCCGCCGCAGCGCCAAGACGAAAAACGCTCACGCCCTGCACCGGTTGCGCGACCATGCTCGCATCCACTTCCGGGCACAAGGCACGCAGGCTGTGCAGATCATCCACCCACAGCCGCACTTCCGCACCGCACTCGTTCGCCAACTGCCGCGCGAGACGCCAGCTCACGCCGATATCGCCGTAGTTGTCGATCACACGGCAAAAAATATCCCATCGGTGTGGCAGTGCGGATTTCATGCGCGAGGATTGATCTGCACTGATGCCCCTGTGCGCCATCTCACGGTGCGATCTCGCGTAAAACACGAAAGCGCTTTTCGATCAGCTGTGCATCGTCAAAGTGGCGACGCCCGATAAAAGCCGTGGCGTGATGCCCCCATTGGCGCATGGCACCCGCGCTATGAATGCCCATCGGCCAGAAGAAAAACCGTTCGCCGCGCTCGCTGCCGGGTATCAGACCATCGGGCCCGTACACGCTGCGCGTGCCGGTGCCGTGAGGCACGGCGCACAAGCTGTCCTCCGGCTGTAGCGTGTAGCCGCGAACATCGGCATCCGTTGGTACCGCGTTATCGGGCGCGACCTTCAGCAGATAGTGCGTGCGTGTGGCAATGCGCACGGTGATCGGCACGTCAGCGTCTGGCGGCAGCGTGGCCGGGATAAACGCCCATTCGCCCGCACCTTCGGGTGTAGGCAGCGGCTGTACGCGCGCGGTGGGAAAAAACCAGTGAAAGCAGCCGCAGGCATGCATGCTGTCGTAGAGCAGCGGCTCACCCTCGGGACTTAGCGTGACGCGAAACACCACGCCGTCGAGTGCGCCCGCCAGCAGATCCAGCGCATGCTCGCGCGGCCGCTGCGGAAACCACAAGGTGTAGACTAATTGAGTCAGCGTGTGGCTGTGATAACGCGTATAGGCCACGCGGTAATACACCACCGGCGCCGCGTGATCCACCACCGGCGCGGCACCACTTCGCCACGCCAGACGCCCGAAACGATCAAACGCACCGCCGGTCTCGATCGCGAAGCGCGGGGCATGGGCGCGCGCCAGCCACTCGCGCTCCCCATCGCTGAACTCGGGTATGCGCAGCGCGTTGCGGCTGGCGCGGCGGATAAGTGCCGCGATCGGCTCACGGGTCAACGCGGGCGCGGGCTGTTCACGCAACGCGTAGCGCAGCAACGGCTGCGCCGGTTCGCGACCTGCCGCCACCTCGCGAAAATCCCGTAGGATGTCGTTTTGCAAACGCTCGATGCCCCATGAAAAGGGCACTCGGGTCAGCGCGTACAGACCAGCGATGCGCTGCGCGGTGGCATACGCGTCCGGCACGCTCGCACGTGCCGACAAAGCTGCGCGCCGCGCCGGCGCCGCTTGATCGTGTTGCATCAATAGGCCAGCGCACTGCTCGATACGATGCCACAAGAGCGCGCGCCCGCCGCCGTCCAAGGTCGCCAATACGGCTGCGGGCAGATTGCTGATCTCGGCGCGCCGCGCGTCCTGATCCAGCTTGCGCAGCCGCGCGACCCATGGCGTCCAGGCGTCGCCGCTGCTCACCGTGTCGCGAAAACTTGCGCTGAATCGATCCACGCGCAGATAGGGATATCCGGCCACACGATGCGCCTCAGCATCCGCTACACCAGCCTGGGCCACCACTTCATCTACGTTGTCGAGCAACGCCATGCAGCCGTGGACCGCCGGCGGCGCTTGTGCCAGATCGTCGTCTACCGTGTCGCGCAAGCTCACGCATGCGGCCAGCCACGGTAACAAAGACAGCACGATGATATTACGTAAGTAATTGTTTTTATTCATTATTTTTTAATTCCGTCACGCAACACCTCGACGTGGCGCTCGATCTCCCGCACCATGCCGCGAAACTGCTCGCTGGCGTTGCGACGCAGCAGCGGCACGCCGATAAACGCGGGCAGACTGCTTTCCGGCTCGATCACGCCATTCCAGTGCAGCACAAATTTTCCTGGCGTGTTGGCGTCCGGCTCGATGTGATAGCGGCCATCGAGTGTTTTCAGGTTACCCGACAGCACACGCGCAGTGATCACGTGCGGCGGTTTTTCCTGCACCTCCAGCATCACGTCAATGGGCAGGGTGAAAAACAGAAATCCCGCTTCGCCCGCCTGCTTGACCGTCACCAGCGGCCCGCGTCGCTCCACCACGCGGCTGCTCAATATGCCGGGAATAAACTGCGGGAACTGCGCGTAGTCGGTCAACGTCTCCCAGATCAGCGGCAACGGCGCCGTCAGCACGGCGCGCGCGGCAACCGCCACCGCGTTGCCTTGTTGTTCGACGTGGATGGTGATGCCCGGCGATACGCCGATGGCCTGCGCCACGCACACCGTGGGCCCGGCCAATGCCAATGCCCATGCCAATCCCGCTGCACCGCACAGCATCCGCAGCAGGACCATCCGTGGCATCACAATGAACAATCGCATGAGCGCGCCCGTACCTCCGGCACGCAGGTTACAGCGAAAGTGCAGCGGCGGTATAGGGGCAGGCGCGTGACAGGCGCAGCGCCTCTCTATGCGCCCAGAACGCGTTGGCGGATTTCGTCGGGCGGCGGTAACGCGTCGGGCGCCAGCACGATCCAGCGGATACCGGTCGATACCGCACACGCCGCCGCGAACGCGATGGACGCCGACACCGGCGCGGGTGTGGCAGACTTGCATTGCACCACCGCCAGCGGTTTGAGTTGCGCATCGCACACCAGAAAATCCACCGTGGCGTCGGTCAAGCGGCGCTGCTCGGCTTCCAGCGCGAAGCCGGTCGTATGGGCGGGTGGACTGACAAAGGCCGCCAGACTCATGCGCGGCAACACCGCCTGTTGCGGCAACGCACCGCGCAACAATTGATAGACGGGCATCTGCGCGGCGGCGACCAGTTGCGCACGCGCGGTTAAACCCGTGACCACGGGCGCTTTGGGCACTGCGGCCAGCGGCACTTTGGCAATCGCCTCGCCGCCATCCGCCGATTTCACGAGAGGCACAACCTTTGCACTGCGGTTAGCGATCGTGGCCGCGGTATCCGTTGTTTCGGGTGCCGTGTTGGCGTTGTTCGCCGCACCGGTTTTTGCCGCGATCGCGCTGGCTTCAAGAAACGCTTTCATGCGTTCCGCGCTGGCGGCTTCGCGGGCTGCGACTTTACGGCGGTAGTTCCACACCACGATGGCGATGATGACGATCGGCACCAGCACCATCAAAGTGTTCACCATGATGTCACCATCGGCGTGGCCGCCTTGTCATCGGAAAAATCATCACGCATTGGCATCGCCAGCACCCGTGCCGTACGCCATGCCTGCCGCCACTGCACCCGCTGTACCCTCAGGCGCCCGCTGCGGGCGCTCGATCCCGCAGCCGCCGCCGGTCGAGCCACCACGCCAGCGCGGGCAGCACAAAAAAACCGCCCGGCATCACCAGGATCACCAGATAGGGGCTCAACGCGGAGAGCCGCTTCAAGTGCTGCGAGAGCAGGAGCTTATCCTCGCGCGACCACTTTTCATTGTTGCGCGGCTTCATCAGCAACGGCATCAGGCCACGCACCTGGCTCATCTCGGACACCAAACGGCGCTTTTCCCGCGTGGTTAAATCCTGCATGCCATTAAAGACTTTAACCGTACGCCTGCCAATGTCGCCTAGCCGTGCCATTTCAGTAACTTATAATGTAAGTATTTGTTTTAATTAATTTTTTACGCTATGTAACTCGAATAACCCGATTTCCGCAACCACTGGCTGGTGGCGCGCCAACCGCGCCACAACGTCCAGCCGCGTCCCGCCCAACGCCAAAGATTACGTCGCCCAAGCACCACCAGCGAAAACGCTGCCACGCCTGCAATCCACGGACGCTGCTTGACGTACTCAGCGGCAGCCACCGCTTTATCGGCCGCAGCAAACGGCTTCACCAGATACGCGCCATAGTCGGCCAGTTGATCGCGCTGCGCTTCGATGCGCCCGATCAAACGTTCCTTGCGCATTGCAACATCAAGGGCTTGTGCGGTTGACATGCTGAATATTTATGGATCAGGGTCGGGACACTAGTGTCTCGACCCATTAGTTTCGATACATTGAACAATGTCGAAATCGTCGCCAGGCGCGAAGCCGCGCGCAGCCGGGTCGGGAACCCTTTGATCCCGGCGACAAAGCATGGCGGCGATTCTCGGCATTGTTGTATCGATATTAATGGGTCGGGACACTAGGGCCGCGATAAACGCGCGCCATCCTTGCCGAGTTCGGCGAGGCTTGCACTGAACAATTTGGATTTCACCCGCGAGCGGCTGTGCGCAATGCAGGCGCAGACGATGCCGATCACTGCATACGCCAGCACGATCACGCCAGCGGCCATCACCCGATGGGTATCCCAAAACAGCACCATCACAAAAAACGTCAGCGCCACCACCGCCAGCGCGAGAAACACCGCAGCGGCCACCGCGTAAATTACGATGCCTGCGAGGCGCAGCTTTTCCTCTTCGAGCTCAACCTGCAACAACTCGCCACGCGTACGCGCCACCGCCAGCAGATTCGCCAGCAAGATGCTCAGCGAGCGTAGCAGGCCGCCGCTGTTCGAAGTAGCACCGTCACCGGGGAGGTCTTGCGGTGTGGAAGCTGCCATGCGGCCCGCTTGGTTAAACCGTTTTAACGTTAATTAGCGCCGACCAATCAGCATGCCGATCACCAGACCCACGCCCGCCGCGATACCCACCGCGTGCCAGGGGTTGTCGCGCACGTAGTCGTCGGTGGCGCGCGCGGCCTCCTTGGTTTTGTCGACCACCACTTCTTTGGTATCAGCCAGGCGGTCCTTGGCTTTATGCATTTGCTCTTGCAGCCGCTCGCGCAGGACGCCGATTTTTTCGCCGGTTTGGCTGGCGGTCGCGCGCAAATACTCGTCCATGTCGGATAAAACGTTCTTTAGATCGCCCTTGAGCTTGTCTTTGGAAACTTGCGAATCCGCTGTTTGTGCGTCAGTAGTCATGTTGGCTCCGTGCTGAGTGAGGTTAATGAGGTGTTACTGAATTGTTTTGAATGCGGGAGGTTATTGCCCTACTTTGCAGCCATACCCTGTAGCCCAATATTGTGCCAAAGGCTCTAGATTACAAGGCGTTACAAGAATACGGTAGCGATTTTCCGGTAGAAAATCAAACACTTTCGCGGCACAAATGCCAATTCCGCCACATTTGTTACGCCGCCAGCGCCACCCGGTTTGATTTCGGCGATTTTGGCGAATTTTGCGCTTGGCGGGCGTTTGCCGTCGCTGGCGTTGGCCGCCCCATCCGGGGGCGCGTCCTCTGGTGCGATGCGGCCATCGCGGCGGCTTGACGACGATCTGCGCGCAGTGCGACCGTGGCTTGGCGTATCCGTCCAACCTGGGGACTAAAATGAGCGAGAAAAAAGGCGATTACCAAAAGCGCAAAAAGCGCGGCATGGCGTTACTCAAAAAAATGGGCCGCGAAGAGCTGACGCTGGATCAAAAGGCGCTGTATCCCGATTTGTATGAAATGTCCGTCGGCCACCTCTTCGGCGACGTATGGGCGCGTCCCGGCCTGAGCCTGCGCGACCGCCAACTGGTCACCATCGCCGCCAACATCGCACTGGCGCGGCCCAGCGGCAATTACTCGCACTACCGCAGCGCCAAACACATCGGCATCACGCACAAAGAAATCTGCGAAGTGATGATACAAGTCGGCCACTACGCCGGCTGGCCCACAGTCTCCAACGCGGTGCGGCAATACACGGCGGTGCTTGAAGAGGAAAAAGATATCAAGGCGGGGAGGAAGAAAAAGCGCACGCTGGTGTAGTTTCGTAGCCCGTATGAAGCGCAGCGAAATACAGGGAACAGATCACGTCAACGATCCCGTATTTCGCTGTGCTCCATACGGGCTACGCGGCCTAGTCCAGCTCGCGCAACCCCGGCACGCCAATCTTCCCCAACAACCGCACCGGATCGGCATCCACCGCCAGCATGCCGCGATTGGCCGGCAGCAAGAAACCACTCGCGGTGGCATGATCGAGATACGTCACCAGCGCATCGAAAAATCCGTTGACGTTGAGCAGGCCGCATGGCTTGGCGCGCACGCCATCCACCTTGAGTTGCCGTAGCGTCAGCACCTCGAACATCTCATCGAGCGTGCCGTAGCCGCCGGGCAGCGCCACAAATGCATCCGCCAGACGCGTCTTCAGCTTTTTGCGTTCGTTCATTGACGGCACCACATGCAGCTCGCTCAGGCCGCGATGCATGACTTCGGAATCAATCAGCCGATCGGGTACAACACCCGTCACATGCCCGCCGGCGGCCAGCACGGTCTGCGCCATTATCCCCATCAAGCCCAGCTTGCCGCCGCCGTACACCACGCGGCAACCGTTTTCCACCAGCAGCCGCGCCATGCCGCGCGTGGCTTCAGCGTACTGCGGGTCATTCCCGGCTGCCGTACCGCAGAACACACAGACTGTATACATTATTTTTTTAAATCAAATACTTACGTTGACACCATGCCACGCAGCAACGCCACGCCCCAACCCACGCCAAAACCATTGGTATCCGTCGCCACCGCGCCCAAGCCGCCCTTGCAACTGTGCGCGGACAAATCCACATGAATCCACGGTCGCTTGTCGGTAAAGCGTTGCAACAGCCGCGCAGCGAGGATGTGATCGGCCTCGCCATCCAGCGTGCACTGCTTCACGTCAGCGATTTCACTATCGAGCGCCGAGTCGTAATCGTCGTCCATCGGGAACGCACACACGCGCTCGCCGGAAGCGACCCCCGCTGCGAGCGCATCGCGCGCCAGCGTGTCGCTGGTGGCGAAGATGCCGCTGTAGCGCGAGCCGAGTGCGACGTGCATGCTGCCGGTAAGCGTGGCGAAATCGACCATCACATCGGGCTTGCCGGATTTGCACTGCGCAGCCAATGTCAGCGCATCCGACAGCACCATGCGTCCTTCGGCATCGGTATGAACGATTTCGATGGTGGTGCCGTTCAACGCGGTGACCACCTCGTTTTGTTTGTAGGCGCGCGGGCTGAGATGATTTTGCGCCAGCGCCATCCAGCAATCGATGTTGACCGCGAGTTTGGCGCGCGTGGCCGCGAGCAGGATACCCAACGCCACCGCAGAGCCGTTCATGTCCTCGTGCATGCCCTGCATGTAACGCGCAGGCTTGAGGTTGTGGCCACCGGTGTCAAAGCAGATGCCCTTGCCCACCAGCGCCACGGTTTTTTTCGCCTGTGGGTGCCGATATTGCAGATGCACGATGGCGGCGTCCCGTTCGTCACTGCCCTGCGCCACCGCGCAAAACGCGCCTGCGCCCATTTTGCGCAAGCGCTTAAAATCGTACTCCTCGCGCGTCCAGCCGTGCTGTTTGGCCAAGGCCTTGATGCGCAGGCGATACGCGCCCGGCGTCAATTCGTTCGGCGGCAGCACCGTGAGTTCGCGGCACAACACATTGCCGTCGGCCTGCGCGCGCGCCGCCACATGGCCGTCGCGCGCGGCGTGACCGTGTAGCACCAGCGTTCGTAAGGTTTTGTTTTGTTTACTCTTTTTTCGCTCGGGCAATTTCACACCGTTAACCCACGCGGTATACGTCGCCAGCTCCGCCAGCGCCGCGCGTTGTGCCGCGTCGCCGTAAACCGCAATATCCAGTTGCGCCGGGGTTTCAGTCAGCAAGGCTGACACCGCCTTGCGCATCGCCGTCTGCTGCTCGAACGCCGATTGCGCCGCATCGATCATCACCCACGACACCAGCGCGCCGCCGGGCGCATCCACCGTGACCGGCGATTTGGCGAGTTCATCGGGCTTTTTCTTGCGCCGCGCGAGTGTGGCTTCCAGCGCCGCCAAATGCGGCGTGCGCGCGTCGAGCTGGGCGGCCTTGGGCTGCACCACCAGCAAATGGCTGATGCGCCGGGTGCCTGCGGCAGAAAGCGGCGCGGCGTGTTGTTCGAGTTTGGCTAACATGGCATTTCCTTGAGCTATGCGGGGATTATAGCCACGCCGCCCTCTAAAATCCTGCGGGCCGCTTGCTAAAACACCGCGCTGCGCCCATACTCGCGCGCTCAAATTGGTTGTCGGTAAGTCCTGCCCGCTCTCAACGGGCTTACGTTTGGCGCGCGTGGTCTTCCTCGATGGGTCATTTGATACCGCGCCCAAGTCCGCGCGCGGCGTATCCCAAGCGCGCCGCACTAGCTCAAACAGATCCAATCAGTTCCTACACAGATTTCCCGGAGATTCACATGGCTACAGGCACCGTCAAGTTTTTCAATTCCACCAAGGGTTTTGGTTTTATCTCGCCGCAGGACGGCTCGAAAGATATTTTCGTGCACATTTCGGCGGTCGAGCGCGCGGGCATGAAAACCCTGGCCGACAATCAGCAAGTGTCGTTCGACGCGGAGCGCGGCAGCGATGGCCGTTTCTCGGCGATCAACCTCAAAGCTGTTTGAGCACAATGAATCAGGCCGTGCGTTCGGGCGAGCGCGCGGCACGCTGTATGCCGTCACCGGAGACCGTACGTGGCTAAAGAAGAAATAGTTGAGTTCGAGGGCGTGGTCAATGAAGTGCTGCCCAACACCATTTTTCGCGTTACGCTGGACAACGGCCACGAAGTCACTGCCTACGCCTCGGGCAAGATACGCAAACACCGTATCCGCATTCTCGCTGGCGATAAAGTCACGCTGGAAATGTCGCCCTACGACATG
>CAMBGJ010000153.1 GCA_945865805.1 Bordetella parapertussis | reverse complement strand
TCTCATAACTATTTCATTCTTATAGGGTTTTGATGCAATTGCCCTGCCCCGGTCACACAGACGTAAAGTAAATTGCAACTTTTCGCCAATTTGGGTAGTCTCATGCGTGTTAGGATTGCTTTAGCTTGATGGGCATTGAATCATAGGCTTTAACACAAGGAGCGAGGAAAACCATGCAACCAGAAACGCAAAACCAGTCAGTTCAGTGGGGCGGCAATGCCGATGTCGCTGTTTCGCAAAACAAGGTGCTGCGCAGCACTTATATGCTGCTGGCTGTATCGCTGATTCCGACCATCGTTGGTGCCGCCGTCGGCACCCGCCTGTTCGATTTCAGCTTCATGCGCGCAAGTCCGATCATCGCCTCGATTGCGATGATAGCGATTTTCTACGGCTGGATTTACATGATCGAGAAAAACAAGCACTCCAGTCTTGGCCTGTATTTGTTGCTGGGCTTTACGTTTTTCATGGGCTTGATGCTGGGGCCGCTGCTGCAAAAGACCATGGGATTCCGTAATGGCGGGCAACTGGTGATGATGGCTGCGGGCGGCACGGCAGGCGTGTTCTTCATCTTGGCGGGCATTGCTGCCAACGCGAAGCGTGATTTCAGCTTCCTCAACAAATTCATCATGGTCGGCGTGATCGTGGCGATGCTTGCGGTGGTGGCCAACATCTTCCTGCAGATTCCTGCGTTGAGCCTGGCGCTGTGCGGCGTGTTCATCATTCTGTCGTCGGCCATCATTCTTTGGCAGATCAACGACATCGTGCGCGGCGGCGAAACCAATTACATCTCGGCAACGCTGACGCTGTATGTGTCGATCTACAACATCTTCACCAGCCTGTTGCAGATACTGGGCATCGTCGGCGGCGACCGCGACTGATTGTTCCTCGACTAGAAAAAAGCGGCTTGGGTTCCCAAGCCGCTTTTTTTATGGTTCTTCATTGAAGCTAATGCCGATCCTTGGCCTTGCCCTTTTCGCGGCTGATCGCGTTCAAGCCCCCGCCCGCCCAGTTGGCATTGGGCCGCCGCTTACGCTCAAACGGATTGTCCGCCGACTTGAATTCCACCTTGAGCGGCGTACCCTGCAGTTTGAAAATATCGCGAAAGAAATGCTCCAGAAAGCGCCGGTAGCTGTCGGGCACTTTGTCGAGCGCATTACCGTGAATCACAATGCGCGGCGGGTTGGAGCCGCCCTGATGCGCATAACGCAACTTGGGCCGGTTCATGCCCACGCGGGGCGGTTGCTGGCGGGCCACCGCCGCAATCAACGCACGCGACAGACGCGGTGTGGATAGCTTCGCCATCGCCGCTTCAAATGCGGCATCAACCGATTTCAGCACGCCGCCCACGCCCTGCCCCTTCAGCGCAGAAATAAAATGTAGGCGCGCAAAACTCAAAAAATCGAGTTTACGCAGCAGATGCACCTTGATCTGATCGCGTTCGTATTCCGGCAAGCCGTCCCATTTGTTGACCACCACCACCAGCGCGCGCCCGGCTTCGAGTATGAAACCGGCGATATGCGCGTCCTGATCGGAAATTTCCTGCTGCGCATCGAGTACCAGCACCGCCACGTTGGCATCCGATATTGACTGTAAGGTCTTGATTACACTGAATTTTTCGACAGCCTCGGTGACGCGCCCCTTGCGTCGCACACCGGCGGTATCGATCAGCGTATAACGTTTTCCCTCGCGTTCGAAATCGATGTAGACCGAATCGCGCGTGGTGCCCGGTTCGTCAAACACGATCACGCGCTGCTCGCCGAGTATCGCGTTGACCAGCGTGGATTTACCCACATTGGGTCGGCCAACGATGGCGATGCGCGGCACTTTTTCATCGCTGTCTTCGTCCTTGGCCGCGTGCGGATAGTCGGCAAGTACGATGTCCATCAAATCTGCCACGTACTCGCCGTGTGCCGCCGAGATCGGTAGCGGATCGCCCAGGCCGAGCTCGTGAAATTCAGCCGTCGCCGCGCTGTGCGCACGGCCTTCGGATTTATTCACCACCAGCCAGATGCGACGTCCGCTCTTGCGCAGTTCGCCGGCAATGGCGATGTCCTGCGGCGCGAGGCCATTACGGCCATCCACTACGAACAACACGGTGTCGGCTTCATCCACTGCCTGCCGCGTCTGGCGCGCCATCTCACGGTAGACACCTTCGGCATCGGTGGGCTCAAGCCCGCCGGTATCCACCACCAGATACGGTTTTAGTCCGACACGGCCTTCGCCATAGTGCCGGTCACGCGTAAGGCCGGGCACGTCGGCGACGATGGCGTCGCGCGTGCGCGTCAGGCGATTGAACAGCGTTGACTTGCCGACGTTGGGACGGCCAACGATGACGATAGTGGGTTTCAAAGGTTATTCAGTACGCAGCGCGAACACGCCGCCATTACGCGTTTGCACCAGGAAACTCGATATATCCAGTGCCACTGGCGCCGCCGCGATGGCGCTGCCGTCAGTGGCGGCACGCCCGACAAACGAGCCATCGTCGCGCGACAGCAGATGCACAAAGCCCTGATAGTCGCCGACAATCACGTAACGCCCGAACGCCAGCGGACGCGTCAGCGCGCGGCCCGCGAGTTTGTCCTGCCGCCACAGGCTGCCGCCGGTGGTTTTGTCGAGTGCGATGACCGCGTTTTTGTCGTCGGTCACGTAAATATTGCGGAAATCCGCACCGAGTCCGCTGAAGCTGGAAATGTCGCGCGCCCAGATCGCGGCACCCCGTGCGGCATCAAAACAAACGGTACGGCCCTGATAGGCCACCGCGCAGGCACGCCCATCATCCACCACCGGCGCGCTGGTGATGTCCGCCACGCGCTCAAGCTCGGTGGCACCCTTGGGAAACGCCACCACGCTGTCCCACAACACGCTACCGCCCACTGCGGTCATCGCCACCAGACGCCCGCCGGGAAACCCGGCATAGACCGAGCCGCGATCCACCACGATGCCGGCGTTGCTGCGCACCGACAATGACGGGGCAGAGCGTTGAAACGCCCAGCGCCGCTTGCCACTGGCCAAATCGTACCCATGAATCGCGCCGTCGCCCACGCGCGCGATGACCAGATCGCCGTCGATCACCGGTGGCGCCAGCAATTCGCCCGGCACCTGCGTTTTCCACAACGCTTTACCCGAGCGGTCAAACGCCAGCAGCTCGCCGCGCGCCGTGCCTACCGCCACCACCGAGGCACTGGCGGCCACACCACCCGAAATGAGTTGGCCCGCACTGAAACGCCCGACGCTGGCGCCATTGGTGGCATTAAAGCCGGCGATCTGCCCGTTGGCAGCGGCGGTCCACACGGTATTGCCGTTGACCACCGGAAACAGCACGGTTTTGTCCGCCGGGCCCACCGAGCCCTGCCAGGCCAGCTTGACGTTAACCAGCGGCTTGAACGTCGGCAGTTCCGCCGGCTTGACTGCGGGTGTTGGCGAACCGAACCAACTGTTATAGGTGCGCGATACCGTGTCGCAGCCGCCGAGGGCGGCGCAAATTATCAGACAGGCGGTAACGCTTTTGCGCGTCACTTTTTGGTCTCGGCGGGCTTGGCATCAGGTATTGCCACGGCCGTTTTAACGTCGCCCACCGCATCCAGTTTGATTTGCACCAGTTGCCGGTACGAGCTGCGTTCGTCGGATTTTTCGAGGGCTATCTGATACGCCGCGCGCGCTTCGGCACGTTTGTTTTGCGCTGTCAGGATGTCGCCGCGCAAATCAGCATACAGGCCGTCGAACGCGGCCACGTGTTTCATGTCGAGCAACTTCAATGCTTCGGCGAAATTTTTTTCATCGAGCAGCACGCCCGCCAGACGCAGCCGCGCAATGTCGCGCATTTCGTCTTCTTTCGCGTTATCAACAACCCACTGCAAACGCAGCTTGGCGTTAGCCAGATCATTGCCGCCAGCAAACGATTTGGCCGCGCGCAGCGCTGCCATATTCGCATAGGCAGTGCCGGCATGGCTGGCCGCAAGCGCGGCGGCAATGTCCTGCACTTTCTTGGCTTCGTTGGTTTTTTCGGCCGTATCGAGTTGGCTGTAGAGCATGGCCGCCGACGAGGATTGCTGCGCGCGGTAATAGCGCCAGCCCTGGGTACCGGCGATGCCCACCAGCACCAGCAATACGCCGGTGGTCAGCACATTGCCATACTTGCGCCACCAATCCTTGATGGCCGCTATCTGTTCCTGTTCCTCTAAATCGTAAGCCATTGATTACTTTCCACTTTTCACTATCGTGAGGGCGTCCTGCAAAGTCGCCGTTTGTTGTTCCTGATTATGCCGCAGCGGTTTGACCGTGAGCATGCCCGCAGCCGCTTCGTTGTCGCCGATGATAACCGCGAACCGCGCGCCGCTGGCGTCGGCTTTTTTCATTTGCGCCTTGAAACCCCCGCCACCGCAATGCAGCACTACATGGAGTCCCGCATCGCGCAATTGTTCCGCGACAGCGGGGGCGATTTTATCGGCGGCTTCGCCCTGATGCACCAGCCACACGTCGGGTTCTAACTTGGGCAACACGGCCGCCTTGGGTTCCAGCAACAACAGCAAGCGCTCGACGCCGATACCAAAGCCGCAGCCGGGCGTGGCCTTGCCACCCAATTGCTCAAACAACCCGTCGTAACGACCGCCCGAACACACTGCGCTTTGCGCACCGAGCGCGCCACTGACCCACTCGAACACTGTCAGATTGTAGTAATCGAGGCCGCGCACCAGGCGCGGGTTGATTACGTAGGGAATGTCCGCTGCTTGAAGGCCGCTCAACACCGCGTCAAAATTCGCACGTGAAGCGTCACCCAGATAATCCATCAACTTCGGCGCGGCTTCGATCACGGCCTGCATTGCGGGATTTTTAGAGTCGAGGATACGCAGCGGATTGGTCAGCAAACGGCGTTGCGCGTCTTCGTCGAGCACCTCGCGATGCTGCTCGAAGTATTCAATCAGCTTGCCGCGAAACGCACGGCGCTCATCATTGCTGCCGATGGTGTTGATTTGCAACTCAACGTTATCGATGCCCAAGCGCTTCCACAGACGGCGCGCCAGCACCAACATTTCGATGTCGATGTCCGGGCCGGGAAAACCCAACGCTTCCACGCCAAAGGTGTGGTACTGCCGGTAGCGCCCTTTCTGCGGGCGCTCGTGGCGGAACAATGGGCCGCTGTACCACAGCCGCTGCGGGCCGTTGTATAAAAGATTGTGTTGCAACGCCGCGCGCACAGTGGGCGCGGTGCCTTCCGGACGCAAAGAAAGCTTGTCGCCGTTCATCGAATCCTCGAACGAATACATTTCCTTTTCGACGATATCGGTGACTTCACCCACGCCACGCACAAACAGGCTGGTGGTTTCAACGATCGGCGTGCGGATGTTGCGATAGCCGTACTGCTGGAACACCTCGCGCACGTGGTCTTCGAGGTACTGCCACAGGTACGCCTCATCCGGCAGCATGTCGTTCATGCCGCGGATGGCTCTGATCTGATCACTCATGCGGCTGACTTTGCAGCGATGGCGGCATTGGCCGCAGCTGGATATTTATCCCGCACGTATTGCTCGACGATGCCCTGAAACTCTTCGGCGATTTTGTCGCCCTTCAAGGTCACGGTTTTTACCCCATCCACGAACACGGGTGCCACCGGATTTTCACCCGATCCCGGCAGGCTGATGCCGATGTTGGCGTATTTGCTTTCGCCGGGGCCGTTGACCACACAACCCATCACCGCGACGTTCATGGTTTCCACGCCGGGATGTTTGCCGCGCCACTGCGGCATTTGCTCGCGCAAATAATCCTGGATACGTTCGGCGAGCACCTGGAAAAACGTGCTGGTGGTGCGCCCGCAACCGGGGCAGGCGATCACCATCGGGGTAAAGGAACGCAGCCCCATGGTCTGCAAAATTTCTTGCGAAACGATGACTTCCCGTGTGCGGTCACCGCCGGGCTCCGGCGTCAGAGAGACACGAATCGTGTCGCCGATGCCTTCCTGCAGCAGCACGCCCATCGCCGCCGTCGAAGCGACTATGCCCTTGCTGCCCATACCGGCCTCGGTCAAACCCAGGTGCAACGCGTAATCACATTTCACCGCAAGATCGCGATATACCGCGATCAGATCCTGCACGCCACTGACCTTGCAGGAGAGCACGATTTTATTATGCGCGAGCCCCATTTTTTCAGCCAGCGCGGCGCTGTCGATGGCGGACGCCACCAGCGCACGACGCGTGATCACCGCCGCTTCTTCGGGTATGGCTTGTTTCGCGTTGTCATCCATCATGCGCACGATCAACTCGGGATCGAGGCTGCCCCAGTTGACGCCGATGCGCACCGGCTTGTCGTAACGGCAGGCGAACTCGATCATGGTGGCAAATTGTTCGTCGCGCTTCGAACCGCGCCCGACATTGCCAGGATTAATACGCAGCTTGGCCAGCGCCTCAGCGCACGCCGGATGTTGTGTCAGCAAGCGGTGGCCGTTGAAATGAAAATCACCCACCAGCGGTGCGTTCACACCCATCGCGGCGAGCTGGTCGCGTATATGCGGCACGGCCGCGGCGGCCTCGGCGGTGTTAACGGTCACACGCACAATCTCGGAACCTGCGCGTGCCAGCGCTGCGGCTTGGGTCACTGTGCCAGCGATATCGGCCGTATCGGTGTTGGTCATCGACTGCACCACGATCGGCGCGCCGCCACCAACGGCAACCTGACCCACGCGCACACCAGTACTCGCGCGACGCGCGGCAGGGCCATAACCGGGAAGACAGTTCATCAGACAAACTCTTTTAAAAAAAAATACTTATATTATTCCAGGCGCAGGCGCGCAACTTCATCGTTGGCATACGACGCAAGATCGATGGCCTTGCCGTTGAAACTGAGCCGCACCCTGGAGGACCCGCCCACCACCACGCTCAGCGGCGGCACGCCGGTGACGCGTTTCTCGGTACCGGCCTGATTGGTATTGGAAAACACAATCTTGCCATCGCCATCGCGCACCTCCACCCACGACTCGCCGTTAAACACAAAGTGCAAACCGGTTGCCGCGCCGCTGGTGGGGTCGGCGCTTTTCTTTAGCGTTAATGCGTCCGCCAGCACCTCCGCAGGTGCTGTGGCCTTTGGTTGTTCGAGCATCGGAGTAATAGCGACAGGCTGCGTATGGGTATCGGTATTGCCCGAGACGGACACCGGTGTAGCGACCGGCACAGGCGGTGCATTGAAAACAAATTCATAGTAAGCCAGACCCAATATCACGACAGCAATAACGCCGAGCAACGCGGGCACGCGGCGGTACGGGCTGGGCTCTATCGCCTCACGCGGCGCGTCCCGCATCAGCAGAACTTCGGCATGGATATCACGCGCCCCCGCAGTATGAGAGGTATAGGAGACACTAGGGATCGGGGACGCGAGGGGCGTCTCAGGTATACCGCTGGCCTGTTGGGTATTACGTGCCTCCCGTGTCTCCCGCACCGTGGGAGCGGCAACTACCGGCGGCGGGGTAGTCACCTTGGGCGGCAAGAGTTGCGCGCTGTCGAGCTTCAGCAATCGTGCATAACTGCGGATGAAACCGCGCACATACACTGGCGTGGGCAACTTGCTATGGTCATCGGCCTCGATGGATTTGATCTGCGCAACAGACAGTTTCAACCGCTGCGAAATATCCTCGACCGACAAGCCCTGCGCCTCGCGCGCGGCTGCCAGCATCGCGCCCGGCAGGGGCGCGGCAGGGGTTAACGTGTCGGTGGTAGTGTCCATGCCTACTCAAATCGCCCACTGGCCATTGCCGCCGCTTCCTTCGATTCGGGAAAGCGGGTGCGCAACTGGTGCGAAATACTTTGCACAGTGGCCTCATCGCCCACCTGCCGCTCGGTGCGCAGCATCAGCCACAGGATTTCCGGACTGCCCTGCGCCACTGGCAACAACCGCTTGAAATAGGTGCGCGCCTCAGCGTAGCCTTTGCGCTCATAGGCAAGATCGGCCAGTTGATACAGCGCCTGGATCTGATTCGGTTGGTTCTTCAGTGCGCTGAGAAAATAGTTTTCCGCGCCGGACAGATCGCCTATGCGCCGTGCGCACACGCCGGCATTGACAAACGAACGGTCGGGATTCTGGTACAGCGGATCGCTGATCGCCTGCAGAAAATGCTTGATGCCTTCGGCTTCGCGCTTGCGTGTGCAAAGAAACGTGCCGTAGTTGTTGTGCGCATCGGAATCACGGGAATTGACACGCAGCGCCTGGCGAAAACTTTCTTCGGCATTGCGGTCGTCCTTTAATTCGATGTACACCAGCCCGGCGATGTTGTAGGCGGGGCCGTAAGTAGGATCGGCACGCTGCGCGATACCGGCTTCTTCCAGCGCCACGCCGAGGTTGCGAATTTCCAGGTAATTCACCGCCAGATCGGTGTGGATGCGCGCGCGGCCGCGAGCATCGTCATCGGTATCGGAGGTGGTCGATTGCGTACGGTTGGAGGTGCCTGACGTGGGCGGTGTGCCGCAAGCCGAAATAAAAAAAATCCCAATTAAAACAAGTAGATAGGGTGTTTTCATGACACTGTCCCAAGGTCTGCGACCAGCGGCGTTTCGACCACCGCGATACGTACCAGGCGGCGTTGCGCGCGCCGTGTTTTATCCGCCACCTGCCCCGCCAGTTGACCGCACGCTGCGGCGATATCGTCGCCGCGCGTTTTGCGCGTCGTCGCTACCAGGCCCGCTCGCAGCAGCACATCGCGAAAGCGCGCCACCGCCTCGGGTTTCGAGCGCTCATAGCCGGAACCCTCGAACGGATTAAACGGAATCAGATTGATCTTGCACGGCACGCCCTTCACCGTTTCGATCAGTTCACGCGCCTGCGCGACGCTGTCGTTCACGCCGTCGAGCAACACGTATTCAAACATGACGAAATCGCGCGGCGCTTTTTCAATGTAGCGCACACAGGCCGCCAGCAACTCGCGGATCGGATATTTTTTATTGATCGGCACCAGTTGGTCGCGCAGTGCATCGTTGGGTGCGTGCAGCGACACCGCCAGCGCCACCGGACAGGCATCCGCCAGCCGGTCGAGCGCAGGCACCAGGCCCGAGGTGGACAACGTGACACGCCTGCGTGACAGCCCATAGGCATCATCGTCCAGCATCAGCCGCAGGGCCGCCACCACGTTGTCGAAATTCGCCAGCGGCTCGCCCATGCCCATCATCACCACATTGCTGATGACGCGTGCATCGCCCTTGTTCATGCCCTCAAAGGCACCCAGGCAGTGATTCGCCCACCACAACTGGCCGATGATTTCGGCAGCCGTGAGATTGCGGTTAAAGCCCTGACGTCCCGTTGCGCAAAACGAACATTCGAGCGCGCAACCCGCCTGCGAAGAAATGCACAGCGTGCCACGTGAGGTCTCGGGTATGAAAACGGTTTCGACGGCGTTGCCGGTGCCGACATCCAGCAGCCACTTGCGGGTGCCGTCGGCGGCGACAGTATCGCGCATGACGGTGGTGCCGACAATCTCGGCCCCTTGCGTCAGGCGCTCACGCAGCGCCTTGGAAATATCCGTCATCACGCCAAAATCGGCGACGCCCGATTGATGCATCCAATGCATCAATTGTTTGGCGCGAAAGGGTTTTTCACCCAATTCCGCGCAGTACGAGATGAGTTCTGGCCTTCCCAATCCTAGCAAGTTAATGGGCATATCAGCCGCGGCCGGCATATCACCTCTGACGAAAGGTTATCTGGGGCAAATATCGAGCGTGGCAAAGAAATAGGCGATCTCGACCGCCGCGTTTTCCGCGGAATCCGAACCATGCGCCGCGTTGGCGTCGATGCTATCGGCGAAATCGGCGCGGATGGTGCCCTTGGCCGCTTTCTTGGGATCAGTCGCGCCCATCAGATCACGATTCGTTTGAATCGCGTTGTCGCCCTCGAGCACCTGGATCACCACCGGGCCGGAAATCATGAAATCGACCAGATCTTTGAAAAAGGGCCGCGCCTTATGCACCGCGTAAAAGCCCTCGGCATCCGCGCGCGACAAGTGCGCCATGCGTGAAGCTATGATTTTCAGACCGGCGTTTTCGAACCGGGTGTAAATCTGACCGATAACGTTTTTGGCCACCGCATCCGGTTTGATAATCGATAAAGTGCGCTCAACTGCCATGATTTGCTACCCTTCGCCACGAAATTAAATTAGCCGTGAAGGATAACACGATAAGCTGTTGAAATAAAGAGACTTCGGGGAAAGTTGCAGTGCAGCAATTCAGGCCGATTCAAGCGCCAAAATCGTTAATTCAGCGGTGCCACCAGCCCAAAAGTCGAGGACACGCAACGCCCCTCGGAATCACGCAAACACGGCGGCGGCAGCGGCACACTGAACTTCTGTGCCGCCGTATACGGCCCCACGAAACCATCGGGATCGGTAGCGCGGTAACGCATGAAATACTCGCCAGGCTTCGGGCGCGGCAGGTCGATTTCCGGCTTGTCCAGCGTGCGTGTCACGATGGGTTGGGAAAACTTGGCATCGGCCGCCAACTGAAAGTCGAATTTCTGCCCTGTTTCGCCTGCCCAACGGAAACTGATGTCACCGTCACCCACCTTGGGCGGCTCGGGCTGCGCGGGAGGGGCGAACAAGCCAAAGCTCGCCACATCGCCATAGGGGCCGCGGTCGCCGTCCTTGCGCAGGCTGGCGATGCGCCAGAAATATTCGCCCAGCGCCAGTTTGCCGGCTACCGCCTGAGGGCCTTTCACGCCCTTGTCCTCGAACACCAGTCATTTGAACGCGGCGTCTTTGGCCACCTGAATGTGGTAGGTCGCGGCCTCGGTGTTTTCAGCCCATTTGAATTCCACCTCCAGTGCCCGCACCTTGCCCTTGGGCGCGGGTGAGGACACTGCGGGCGGTTCCGGTCGCGCCTTCAACTTGAACGCATGCGTGGCATCGCGCCCCTCCAGCCCGCGCGCATCGACCCCGCGCACGCGCAGGTAGTAGCCGCCATCATCGATGTTGGTGACACGCAATTCCGGCGACGGCGACACAATTTCCGCCACCACCGCATTGAATTCCGCGTCGCGCGCCACCTGTGCGCGATAACCGCGCGCGCCATCCAGCGCGGGCAGCCGGAAGCGCAACAAGGTGCGCTCCTGCAAATTCGCCAGTTGCGCGACATCCGGCGCGGCGAGCAAAGCTACCGGATCGGATACGGTTTTATTCGCGTCCACCAAGCTGCCGAAGCCGCCGTCCAGGCGCTTCGCGCCCGCTGACGAGCCATCGGCCACCACCGCCACCGCGCCGGATAGCACTTCGCCGCGCGTCTCAGTGGTTTTGGGGTCCATGGTCACGCGAAACTCGGTACCGCGCACCGCGAGATTGGCCAGTTGCGTATTGATCGAATGGCGCGTCTGCTTCGTTTCCCTGGTGTCGCCGGAACGGAATTTTTGCACCAGCGATTCCACGCGCCCGCTGATCACTCTCATCACCGATTCCAGTATGCCCACGTCCGGATAATTGCGCTGCCGCTCGACCTGCATTTCGGTGCCCGATTGCACGCGCACGACGCTGCCGTCACGCAGCTTCAAGGTGACATACCCGTCCTTGCCGGTGACCACTTGCGCGCCCTCGGCCAGCGTCGCACCCAGGGCCAGTACCAATGACGGCGCTCCCGCGCCGGTCGACGCCTTCACGTCGCCCTGCACGTGGGTAACCGTCACGGGTTCAAGTTTGCTGTTCAACAGCGGTAAGGGGATGCGCAATTCTTGGCCCGGCAGCACCAGGTTAGCGTTGCGCATGCGGTTATGGCGCACGATGGCAGCCCAGTCGGCAGGCTTATTCAGCAGGCGCGCTGACAAACCAATCACGGTGTCGCCTTTGACAACCTGGTACACATAATCTTCCGCTGGCGCGGCTGCCATCACGGCGGTAACAGCCTGCGCAAACAGCAGCAAGCCCAGAACAGGCAGCCGGTATAACCGTTTAAGCGTGCGGCGAGGAACGGAAACCTGCGTGGGCATGGCGATAGCTTCCAGAGAGATGCATTAAGGAAACGCTGATCAAGCCGTCGCACAAGGCGACAGAAGACAGCAAGTGTATCGATAGTCTGAAACCAATGAGAATTTCATCAACATGAAGGCGCTTTTTGAAGCCAAAGCGGGGGTTTTACCCGCCTTGGGGTCAAGCTGGACGC
>CAMBGJ010000152.1 GCA_945865805.1 Bordetella parapertussis | reverse complement strand
TGCGCCTGGCGTTCTGAAATGCTGTGATTTCAATTCCACATTCCGTCAAATGCTTGAGATACTATTGTTTGTGCAACATTCGGGCTAGAAGCGTGGGTGGACCCCACAGGCCTGCAAGCTGGAGCAGCACTCGGCTTGCCTCCCCTCTTCTGGCTACTGGTGGGGATTGCGTGTTTTTGCGTGGCACGATGGCTTCTGTATCTCGACAAAGATACAGAATAGCCCGCGTAGGTCGGAACGCGTAGCGGTTCCGACACACAGACACTTGGCACGCAGGTTGTCGGAACCGCTACGCGTTCCGACCTACGAAAATAATTTAACTATTTGTTTTTATGAAATAATTTCTAAATCAGCACCGACGACCCCACCGTCTTCCCCGCCTCCAGATCGGCATGCGCCTGCACCACATCGGCGAGCTTGTAACGCTGGCCGATGTGCGCCTTGATTACGCCTTTCTTCAACATATCGAACACGTGGGTGGATGACATCATGAGGTCTTCGCGCGCGACGCAGTAGTTCGCCAGCGTGGGACGGGTGAAATACAGTGAGCCGCCTTTTTGCAGCGTGGCCGCTTCGACGGCGGGTGGCGCGCCGGTGGTGGTGCCGAACGAGATGAAGAACCCGCGCGCTGCCAGGCTTTTCAACGACACGTCAAAGGTGGCCTTGCCCACTGAGTCGTAGACCACGGGCACGCCGGCGCCGCCGGTGATTTCCTTCACCCGCGCGACGATGTCTTCCTTGTTGCGGTCGATGACAAATTCGTAGCCGTTTTCTTTGGCCATTTGGCATTTCGCAGCACCCCCGGCCACGCCGATCATGCGCGCACCCAGGTATTTTCCCCACTGCCCCGCCACCAGCCCCACACCCCCCGCTGCCGCGAGGAACAACACAAACTCCCCGGGCTTCACGGTGTAACAGCGGTTGAGCAGGTACTCTGCGGTCATGCCCTTGGTGAGTAGCGCGGCAGCGATTTCTTCGCTGACGCCACCGGGGATTTTCACCAGTCGCTCGGCGGGCATGTTGCGCCAATCGGCATATGAGCCGGGCGCGCTGCCGGCATAAACCACGCGGTCACCCTTTTTTAAGTCTGTGACGGCGCTGCCGACCGCCTCGATCACGCCTGCAGCCTCGATGCCAATACCACTGGGTAGCGGCAACGGATATTGTCCGCCGCGATGGTAGACATCCATGAAATTCACGCCGATGGCGGTTTGGCGGATCAGTACTTCACTGGCACCGGGCGCGGGCAGCGCTACGGATTCAAGTTTCATGACATCAGGGGTGCCTTGGGCGGCGATGCGTACTGCTTGGACTTGCATGGAATACCTTTCTTTTTTGACTATTTTGCAATCACAGACGGTGTACGGTGATAAAGATCAACCTCGCCTGTCATTCCCGCGAAAGCGGGTATCCCCTTCCCCTCGGGGAAGGTAGGTTGGGGGACAAGTTGCGCCACTTGAGACCACGCATGAATACCCGCTTTCGCGGGAATGACAGGGTTACGATTGCAATGCTTGGGCATCGACTGCGGGAATGAAAATTCCCCGACGACAAAACAACAGGACAACACAACGAAACCTACACCATCCGCCACGTCTCTCCACTCGCTACCGCCCGCCCGTCACGCGCGAGCTTCAACAAATGCCCGTGCAGCGAACGGCGCGCAGGCACGTGCAGTTTGGGCGACACATCGTCGTAGACCACCGGTACCAACTCGTCGATGGTGGCGGTCTTGGCCTTGGCCAGTGCATCCACTACTTTTTGCTCACGCTTCAAACGGTGCGCGATGATTTTGGTGATTTCTTCGCGCGGGGTTTCGATCAGGTGGCCGTGGCCGGGGGCAAAGGCGGTGATCTGATAGTTGCTCAATTTATTCAGCGAGGCGAAGTAGTCATACATGTCGCCATCCGGCGGCGAGATCACCACGGTGGAGCCTTGCATCACGTGGTCGCCGGTGAACAGCAGGCCCGCGCCTTCGAGCAGATAACACAGATGATTCGACGCATGCCCCGGCGTGTGAATGGCGCGCATCTTGAACGCACCGCAATCCACCACGTCGTCGTGGACCAGCGCGAGATCGGGTTTGAATTCAGTGTCCTGGCGGCCATCCTGCGGCACTATGCCGAAGCCGTGTATCCGTGCGCCCGTAGCCTTGGCCACCGCGCGCGACGACGGCGAATGATCCTGATGGGTGTGGGTGCAAAATATCCAGCGCAGCCGTTTGCCGCTGTGCTTGATCAGCAACTCGGCGTGTGAGGCGATGTCCGGCCCCGGATCGATCATGGCGAGGTCACCCGTGTCGTCACCAATGATGTACGAGTTGGTGCCGGGCCCGGTCATCATGCCGGGGTTGGGCGCGGTGAGACGCTGCACGCGCGGGTGGATGCGAACCAGTTCGCCGGGGATGATTTGGGGGGGTTGAGTTGTCGTCATGATCAAGATTTGTCCCAATGGAAGTTGGAAAAGGGTTCAAAACCAAACTTGTCATTCCCGCGAAAGCGGGAATCCATGAAATGTGCCTTAGGACGCGGTGTTATGGATTCCCGCTTTCGCGGGAATGACTGTAAGAAAGTTGTGCAGTCCATCACGTTCTATCGCTGGCCCACGTTCTACGCCGCCGCTTCCTCATACCCCGGCATACCCGGCAGCAAGCGTCGACCGTCCTTATCCGTGCGCGGCGCGATCACGGGGATGTCGCCCAGCGCGCGCATACAGGTCATCAGCGAGTCTATCGTATCGTGCTCGGCAAAGAGACGCAGCGTGTTCACCGTGGGCGTGCGCATGTCGAACTTTTGTTGCTTGTGCAAACTCAGCGCTTCGCCGGGGCGCAGCCACAGGTGGGCGATGGTTTCGCCGTTGTCATGCAACGATTGTTGCGCTGCGGGCGCTACCGCGACGAAAAAGCGCGTGTCGTAACGGCGCGGCGGTCCCACCGGCGTGATCCAGTGGCTGAAATACGCGATCTGCTGCAGCGGCAAACGCAAACCCTCGTCCTGCAACATGTCGCTGAACGGGTGTTCACCGTGCTCAACGCGGCTGCGGTAGGCATGAAAGCGCGCAGCACGCGCGCTGTCGCTGTCGTCTAGCGTGACGATTTCGCCTTTATCGTCGCAGGCCAGAAGGATGCCTGCTTCCTCGAACGATTCACGTATCGCCGCCACCCAATAAGCGAGGCCACCGCTGGCTACACCGAGCTTGCGGCTGGCTTCGGCATCGGTAAGCCCGGTGCATAACGCGGCAATGTCATCGGAGCTGTCACGCGCATCGACCGCGCCGCCGGGGAATACATACGCGCCCGGCACGAATACCGACTGAAAGTTGCGCTGCATCATTAGCACTTCAAAGCCGTGTGACGCTTCACGCACCAGTGTGACCGTGGCGGCGGGGCGGGGAATCAGCATTTTCTCTGACATAAGTATTTGTTTTTATTGACTATTTTTTAGAGCATTCTGCAGCGCTTCATGATTTCGCTAAACACGAACTGACCAAACCGCGCTGGCACACTATGTTACCGCGACCCCAGCCCATTATTATATTTTCACCCCCGCGGCGCGCGCCACGTCGCGCCACTTGGCGATTTCAGTCTGCATATGCCGCCCGAGCGCTTCCGGCGTGCTGTGTTTGGCTTCTGCACCTTGGGTGGCAAACTGCGTTTGTATCGAGGATTGGGCCAGCGCGGTGGCCAGCGCACCGTTAAGCACGCGCTCGATCGCACTCGGCAAGCCCGCCGGCCCCAGCACCGCGTGCCAATTGTCCGCTTCGGCGTTGCGTAAGCCCGCTTCGGCCATCGTCGGCACTTCGGGCGCGGCGGGCGAACGTTTCGGCGCGGTCACCGCCAGTGCGCGCAAGCGACCGGCGTTCACATGCGGCAGTGCGGGTGGCATGCCGGAAAAATAGACGTGCGCTTCGCCGCTGAGCAGCGCGGTATTGGCGTGCGCGCCGCCTTTATAGGGCACGTGCAAGAGTTGCGTACCGGTTTTCAACTTGAATAGTTCAGCCGCCAGATGCTGCGGACTGCCGTTGCCCACCGAGGCATAGTTTAGTTGACCGGCTTTTTCTTTGGCGACACGGATCAGATCCTGCACCGTTTTCACCGGCAGGCCCGGATGCACCACCAGAATCAGCAGCACCGACGCCACCATCGACACCGGCGTGAAATCCTGCGGCACCTTGAACGCCAACGCGGGATACACGCTCGGGCTGATGGCAACCGAGACTGTCGCCATGAACAGCGTGTAGCCGTCCGCTGGCGCGCGCGCAACGATCTCCGCGCCAATGTTGCTGGTGGCGCCTGGGCGGTTGTCGACCACCACGGGCTGCCCCAACTTTTCGTTCAAGGGATGCACCAGCAGCCGCGCGAGGATATCTGGCGCGCCGCCTGCGGCAAAGCCGACAACCATGCGCAGCGGCTTGGTGGGGTATGGCTGGGGCTGGGCGTGCGCTTGCGCCACCCCTAAACTGGATAACAAAAAACCCTTTAAAAACAAAATCTTATACACTACACGCCCCCTTATCGTTTCTTGCCCGGCTCACACAAGCTTTCACACGGCACGCCATCGCCATCTTTGTCCAACGTTTTGATGCGACATTGCGTCAGGTAAAAACGCGCTTCGTCGCACGACACCATCTGCGAACAGTAACGCTTTTTGCCGCACGGGCTCGACGCCGCATCGATCTCGCGCGTAGCCGCATGGGTTTTGCGAAACGCCCACGGCGGGGTGGGCGTAGCATTCGCCCACAAGCTACGCCGCGCGCGTTGCGCCTCGGATTGCAAGGCTATCAACGCCTTGTCGGCGTGATAGTGTGAGTACTCCCACGCCATACCGCGCCGCAGTTGTTCCTCGTTCACGTTGATGCGCCCGGCCTGCAACAAGGCCACCACGCGGCCATAGTCATCCACGGTTTTAGGGGTGACCTGTACGTCCTTGTTCAACACCAGCGCCGCCAGCGCGTCGCGTGATGCCGGGCCGAACTCCTGCAGTTTCTCGGGCGCATCAATGCCCGCCAGACGAATCGTGGTTTTCTTCGCTCGCTCCTGCACGATAATCGTATCGCCATCGAGCACGGTGATCACGCGTGCGGTAAAGGTCTCGGCGTGGGCCGTGGCAACGCAACACGCCAGCCACAGCCACAAAACGGCGGCAACTCTCACCCCGCGACTTTGCCCAAGGTACCCAGCGCACGCAGGATTTTCTCCGGCGTAAACGGTTGATCCGTCACCCGCGCCTTGAACGGTTGCAGCGCATCGTTGATGGCATTCATCACCGCAGCCGGCGCGCCCGCGACACCGGCCTCGCCCGCGCCGCGTGCACCGAGCTCGGAGACTTTCGTCGGCGAATGCGTGTGGCCGACGTCGATGTCCGGCATCTCGCCCGCCATCGGCACCAGATATTCCGCGAGCGTGCCATTGAGCATCTGCCCCTCGTCGCTATAAAGGCATTGCTCGAACAACGCCGCACCGATGCCCTGCACCACGCCGCCGCGTATTTGTTCATCCACCAGCAGCGGATTGACCACCGTGCCCGCGTCGTCGATCACCCAATGCTTGAGCAGTTTGACAAAACCCGTGGCGATATCCACTTCGACATAACTCGCGTGCGCGCCATTGGTGAAAATGCCGCTGTAGTGCTTTTGCGCATAGCTGCGCGTCACGGTGAGCTCAGGTTGATAATCCTTGGGCACCTGCTCGGTGCGAAAGTACGCGGTGCGCGCGACTTCTTCGAGCGACAGGGTGACCTTGCCGCTTTGCACTTCCACCACGTTACCGTCGCGGATATCGAGCAGCGACGCTTCCGATTCCGTCAGCCGCGCGACAAAATTCAGAATGTTCGCCTTCAGCGCCTTGCCGGTCTGGAACACCGCTTCACCGCCGATGCCGGTGCCGCGCGAGCCCCAGTTGCCACCGCCGTAGGGCGTGGTTTCGGTATCGCCCATGATCACGCGCACGTTTTCCACCGCCACGCCCACGCAACTCGCCGCCACCTGCGCTGCCACCGCATACGCGCCCTGACCGAATTCGGTGAGACTGGTCGCCACGGTAATGCCACCGGTGGGCATCAGGCGGATGGTGCAGGCATCCTGCGACGCGATCGATGCGCCGCCCTGCCCGTAGGTCGCCGACGACGACATCGAGTTCTCGATGAACATCGCAAGCCCTATGCCGCGATACACACCCTTCGCGCGCAAGGCCGCCTGCTCGGCACGAAGGTTATCGTAACTCATTGTTTTTAATAATAAATCTAACGACTCGTGCTGCGAGAGTTTTTCAAACGTCGCGCCGCTCAAGTACGTGCGTGGATAGGCGTCGTCAGGCGCGAGATTGCGTTTGCGAAATGCTGCCGGGTCCATGCCCACCGCTTCCGCAGCAAAATCGACTATACCTTCGGTGATCGCGCACACCACCGGGTGCCCCACCGCGCGGTATTGCCCATACATGCCTTTATTCTGGAACACCACACGCGAGCGGCCACGGTAAGCCTTGGGCATATACGGCGCGCCGGTGAGATTGGTGACGTGGATGCCTTCGTTCGCCCCGCCGCGCGGATAACCCGAATAGGGGCCGATGCCATAAACATCGTCCACCTCGAACGCCTGCATGTCGCCAGCCTTCGACACGGCACAACGCACGGTCGAACGATGGCCGCGCGCATGAAAATCCGACACAAACGATTCCAGCCGATCCGCGACAAATTTCACCGGACGCCCGATGAGCAAGGCTGCCGCTGCTGTGGCCATCTCGTCGCCGTAGGTGTGTATTTTCATGCCGAAAGCGCCGCCGACATCGGGCGCGATCACACGCACATTGTTTTCCGGCAGGCCAAAGTGATGCGCGAATATCCATTGCATCATGTACGGCACCTGCGTCGAATGCCACACCGTCAGTTGCGCATCGGCGGCATTGTAGTCAGCGAGTATCGTGCGCGCTTCGAGTGTCACCGGCGAATGCCGCCCGGTAGTGAACGTGGCCTCGACCACGTGATCGGCGGCGGCAAAAATGTCGTCTACTTCTCCGTTATCGATAATGCGCTCGACACACAAATTGCTGCCGAGCGACGGATGTATCACCGGCGTGGCGGCATTCAGCGCGGTTTCGATGTTGGTGACCGCTGGCAGCGGATCGTAATCCACCTCGATAAGCTGCATGGCATCCTCGGCCAGCGCCCGCGTTTGTGCCACCACCATTGCCACCGGCTCGCCCTGCCAGCGCGCCACCTCCACCGCCAGCGGCAACTGCGGCGCGGATTGCATGCCCTTGATGTGCTTCAACACGCCAACGTACGGCTTACACCGGGCGGCAATATCCGCGCCCGTGATCACGCGCACGACGCCTGGCAACTTGACCGCCGCCGCAACATCCAGCCGCGTGATACGTGCATGCGCGTGCGGACTGCGCAGCACGGCGGCGTGCAGCATGCGGGGCAATTGAATGTCGTCAACAAACTGCCCGCGCCCGGCGAGCAGGCGCTTGGCGTTGGCGCGTGGGAGGGAGGCGCCGATGGGGCCGGATTGTTTTGCGTCCACTGTTGCCAATAACCTACAGAATTACGGATGCACGACTGTAGTGGGGCATCCTGCAGAGGTCAAGCAAACCGCAAACTATAAATCCCCAGCCGCCAACCGTTCGATCAATTGCAACTGTTGCGGCAAACAAATACCGGCAAGGTCGTAGCGCTCCAAGGCCGTGGCACGCGCTGCCGTGCGCAAGTGAGCGTACGACGCCGGTTGCGCCAGCACATCGCTTACGGCATCCGCCAGCGCGTTGTGATCAAAAAAATCCACCAGCAAGCCGTTCTGACCGTGCGTGATCACTTCTTCCACTGGCGCGGTTCTACTGCCCACCACCAGACAGCCGACACTCATCGCCTCGATGCAGCTCCAGCCAAGCACGAACGGGTAAGTTAAATACACGTGGCAGCCCGACACCTGCAACACGTTCAGATACGCGGCATACGGAATGCGCCCTAAAAAATGCACGCGGCTGAGATCCAATTGCGCCTTCACTTCATCGAGAAAAATCTGCTTCCACGTTTGGCCTGCGGGTGCCTTGGCGCCATACGACACCTCATCGCCACCGACGATCAACACCTGGGCATTGGGACGATCACGCAAAATATGCGGCAGCGCGCGCATGAACTGGTGGTAACCGCGATACGGCTCGAGATTGCGATTCACGAAGGTCAGCACTTCATCGCCCGCGCGCAGGGTTTTCCCGTCCACGGTCACGGCAGCTCCTGCGTCCGGGCACACGCTCCGGGTGTCGATGCCATCAAACACCACGCTGATGCGATCACGGTACGCGCGCGGCATGGCGTCATGCTGAAAATGCGTGGGCGAGACGCCCCAATCCATGCTGTCCAGTGTGAGCAACAGATGGGCGTTTTTCACCCGTACGCGCGCGGCGTTGCCGATGTCGGTGTTGGCGAATTCGGGATCAAAATTCACGTCGAGTCCGCGCACGGCATAAAAAAACTCCAGCAGCGCCAGCAGCCTGGCGTCCGGCCATACATCCTTGAGAAACAGATTTTCGCCCCAGCCAGGATTGGCGACGATGACATCGGGTGTGTAGCCCTCCCGCTTCACGCGCAGCGCCGCCGCCGCACAAGCGTCGCCGCGTATCAGCTTGGTTTCAAAATCGGCGGCGAGCGGATGAATATCGCGCGTGGAACCGCGTGCCACCGCGTAACGCACCATCGCCACCTGCGGCAGGCCCGCACCGCCGATCGCCATCGCGCGCACCTCGTGCCCTGCCCGCTGCAACGCTGGCGCCAGATGCTTGAACTGCCCCGGAAAATTCTGGTGAACAAAGAGCACTTTCATGTGCAGGCACGAAATTCGTAACTATTTGTTTTTATTCACTATTTTAGAAAATCCAACATCAGCGCATTGACCTCGTCCGCCGCCTCGTACATCACCCAGTGCCCCGCGCCCGCGACGCTGTCGATGCGCACATCGGGCCGCACGGCACGGCATTCATCGATGCGCGGCTGGATACCGGCGAAACACATGACATCAGCCGCGCCCCACACTATCTGCACCTCGCACGTCATTAGCTTCAGGCATTGCGCCATCAGTTGATCGGTGAGGCTGATGTGCCGCCCGTCGTAACGCGTGCGCCGCACGTTGGCCAGATGCAGATCGACGGCCTCGTCAGTCACCTTGGCCGGGTCGGCAATCATCATCGCGCGCAGGTTGTGCGCCAGCACTTCGCGCATCACCGCTTCGCCCGCGCTTTCTGGCGGAATTTTCTTCGTGCCCAGATCCGGCTGCTGGCCGCCAAAACCGCCCGGCCCCATCAGCGACAGTTTGACCACGCGTGTGCCCAGCCGCGCCGCGCACACCGCCGCAACAGCCCCGCCGAGCGAAAATCCCGCCAGACGCAACGTGCCCGATGGCACGATGTCATTCACACCATCCACCACCAGCGAAAAAAATTCCTCGGCGGGCATACTCTTGGATATCCACGGCGATTCGCCGTAGCCCGGCATGTCGAACGCGTGCACGGTGTAGTGCCGCGCCAGTTCGTCAAAATTACGATCCCAGTGATTCACCGAACCCATGCCACCGTGGATCAACACCAGTGGTGGGCCGTTACCGGCTGATTTGCTTGATAGCTTCATTTTTTCCTGTATCTGTCCTGGTTGCGGAAAACTGATTTCCATCGCTGCTGGCACTATCGAATAGATTGCGCAGAGCAGGCGCCGTAATACATGGGCGCCGACGTGCGCTTCGTTTTTTACGGACTACGCCCACTCAACCCGCCGCCCGCCAATCCACCTGCTGCGGATCAAGACGCCGCGCCGCGATGTAATACAGCACTGCGCCAGCTTTGACTTCGGTATCGCCTGCCGCGTTCGGCCGCAGGCCGTGGCCTTCAATATCGTCGGCAATCGCAATCAGCGTGGCGTTATGGCGTTGCTTGAGGATTTGCAGCAGTTGCCCATAGCGCAGTGCGGATATGCCACTGGGCACGCGCAGACTGAAGTTGTTTTCCCCGCCAGCCACCGACAGTAAATCCTGCTGCACCCGTGAAGAGCCCGGATCCAGCGCCGCGCGCACCATCATCTCGGTGGAAAGCGACACCATGGTTTCAGCACTCGGGCAATGCGCAGCCAGCAGATCGGCGAACGATTGCTGCTCGAAATATGAAACCACATGCGTATGATTGTTGACGGATGCCGCCGCCAGCGCTGCCGCCAGCGTATCGTTGTCATCATGGCCCAGCACCATGATCACGTTTGCGCCCGCCGACCCCGCGCGACGATGCAAACCGACATCGCTCAACGCCTTGTCGCGGACAAACTTGATGAGATCAGGCATCGGGTTCTCGATGTCCTTGGTGGTACACAGCACAATTTCGCGCCGCGTCGTCCCGACATCGGCGATGATCTCCTCGACCATGCGCCGGGTGCGCAACCCCTGCCATCCCAGAATAATGATGTGGTCTTGCAGATGGGAATAATCGGCTTCTCCTCGCATGCGTTTTCTCCAACGGTCGGCAATAAATTGAATGAATTTCGCGATGGACGCCGTGAACAGCATGATGCCGCCCGGCATGATCCACAGCGTTGTAAATAATCGTCCACCCGGCGTCTTGGGCGCGATATCGCCGTAGCCAACGGTGGTGACCGTCGTGATGTAGTAATACCAGAACGCTACCGCCTCAGTAATCTCGCCGGTTTAAAACACACGCATCACCGCATACGAAACCAGTGCATGGATCGCCACGATCAGAAGCAACACGTCCCACGCCAGCCGCGTACAGTGCGAATACAGGGTTTTCAGGAAATGGGAGAAACGCATCATCACATCATCAGCGCCTGTCGAATATCAGTAACGATGGTAACGCCAATGCGCCATGGTTGCCAGCAGGCGCGGCCCGCCGGGCACGCCAAATTACCAGGCTGTTGAAGCACAGGGCTTGCATCGCGCAATATGCGGTGCGCCTTGCGGGATACAAGAACCAATGCCGCACCGCTGGCACGGTAAAATTCGCGTTTACTTACGGGGCGTTACCCTATAAGACGCGACATCGCCCCATCGAACAGGAGCAGACCTTGGCTATCACCCCGCATGCGAACCACGGCAAAACCACACCAGCCATGACCATCACCATCACCATGGCGACATTGGCCGCCATGATGCTGCTGCACAGCGTAGAAGCTGCCGCACAATCCTACCCCTCGCGCCCCATCCGCTTTATCGTGCCCGGCGCGGGCTCCGGCTCGGGTTCGGATTTGTATGCGCGGCTGATCGGCAAAAAAATGAACGAGGCCTGGGGTCAGCCGGTGGTGATCGACAATCGCGTGGGTGCGAATGGTGCGATCGGAGCGATGGCCGTGGTAAAGGCGCAGCCCGACGGACATACCCTGATGCTCGGCCATCCGAACCAGCTCACTGTCGGCCCGGCGATTCGTCCCGACATCGGCTACGATCCCAATAAGGATTTTTCACCGGTGACAATGGTGATGGCTGCTCCGTCGCTGTGGGCGGTACCGGCCAGTAGTCCGTTGATCAACAGCGTGGCGGATTTTGTCGCGCTCGCCAAAAAGCGGCCCGGTGAAGTGTCGTTCGGCACCACCGGCATCGGCAGCGTCGGCCATCTGATCGGCCAGTTGTTCAGCCAGCGCGCGCAGATCAAACTGCATCACGTGCCGTATAAAGGCGCGCCGCCAGCGATTATTGATCTGGCCGCGGGACGCATCAACCTAGTGTCGGCCGCGTTGGCGGCACAGCTCAGCTTTATTCGTGACGGCAAAATCAAGGGCATCGCCACCACGGGCCTACGCCGTGCGCGGTTGACGCCCAACGTGCCGACGCTCGATGAATCCGGCTTCAAGGGTTTTGATGTCACCGCATGGCACGGCGTGCTGATGCCCGCCAAAGTGGATGCGGCCATCGTGTTAAAGGTGAATCAGGAAATCACCCGCATCATCAATCTGCCCGACGTGCAGGAAGTACTGCTGCAGGAAGGCGGCGAAATCGTGCCCACCACGCCGGAGAAATTTGCCGCAGTGATCCGCGAAGAATACGCCCGCTGGCAGAAAGTGGTCAAAACCGCAGGCGTGACACCGGATACTTAACCCGAATGTTGCACAAACAATCGGATCTCAAGCATTTGACGGAATGTGGAATTGAAATCACAGCATTTCAGAACGACAAGCGCAGTCTCCCCTACCCATTAAGTCGGAAGGCGGCAGCGGGGTTGAGCGGTGATTGGGAAGGATG
>CAMBGJ010000151.1 GCA_945865805.1 Bordetella parapertussis | reverse complement strand
GGCATCGGCGCTCCAGCGCAGCACGGGTAAGGCTTGGGTTAATTGGGCATCGAGTTGTGCCGCGCCCAACGGCGCCAATGCGACAGGCCGCACGCCGCTGCGCGTTTGCGCGGCGATGAAGCTGCGCCAATCCTGACACGCGGCACTGTCAGCCCCGAGCAGCAGACCCAGGTCGCTGGCGATGAGTAGCGGCGTGCCCGCACGCGGAGGCGCCCAGGGGTGCAGCAGCGGTTCGTCACTCTGCCCGTTTTGATACGCGCGCCAATCGCTCCACGGCCCCAGCGCGCCGTGCTTGACCACGCGCAGCGATACGGCGGAGCGGCCACAGTGTTGCTGCATGCGCTCGGCCAGCCGGTGCATGTCTTCACGATACGGCCACAGGCGGGGCGAAAAATCGAGCAGCACCACCACGTCGGGATGCCAGCGCCGCCGTTTGAGACGGGGCAAGTGGCGCGGCAGGTTGCGCTCGGCCAACTGTTGGGTGAGCTGGGCGATATCCAACGCACCGGGGCGAAGGGTGCTCAAAAACCGGCGTAACGCGGGCAGCAAACGCGCCTGCGGCACGAGGTCTTCGTAACGGATCAAACATTGTGCCGATGGTGCCTGGGCTAGCGCCTCGTCGATGGGTTTTACCTGCGCTGGTGCGGATAACGGTTGTGCGGCGGATGGCGCAAGGTATTCACGTTGCACCTCGGCGTAAACAAAGGGCATTTTCAACGGCAGTTCGGTGCCCCTCTCGGGCGGCGTCTCCGGCTGCGTGGCTGATGCGTCCAAGGTAAGAGGTTCTGGCCGCTGCTCCGGCGCCTCGCGCACGTAGCCAAACCAGCCCTGTGCATTGTTTTCCAATGCAAGGTAATCGCGCGGGGCCACGGCCAGGGCGCGCAGTAAATCCGCGCGCCCCACCATGCCCAGCGGTGCTGTCACTTCTGTTGCCATAGCTACGTGGGCTGTTCGGGCTTACGCTGTTGCAATTGATCGGCATTTTTGACCAGTGCGTATGCACTAAGTTGTTGTATTTTAACGATTTGTTCTGCTCCACGCGCTTTGGTAGGCATGCCCTGTGTAAGCTCGTGCAGCGCGGTGAGTAAATCGATGTATTCGGCCAAACCCACCTTGGGATAGCCCTGCGCAATCGCCGCCTTGCAATCGGCCAGCACTTGCTGCGCCGCCAACTGACGCGCCGCGTCGTCAATAATTAAATGCCGGTGTACGCGGCTGCGCTCAACCAGCCACGCAATAAACAGGGCATCCTCGGCGGGCGGGTTGACGTTAAGCACCACGCAGCGGCGCACAAACGCGGCAGGCAACTCACGTTCCTCATTGGTAGTGATAATCATCAACGGCATGCGCCCGCCTTCGGCGCGGATGGTGCGATGCTTTAGCGCGGGCACACTAAAGCTACGGTTGCCCAGCACGTCGAGCAGAGCGTTGGGCACATCGGCGTCGGCTTTGTCGATTTCATCGATCAGCAATACCGGCGGGTTTTTGTCTATGTGCACTAGTGCTATCGCATCCCACAAACGGCCACGCTTGACGTATTTTTCATTGCTTTCATCCAGCCGTTGCATTTGTGCATCGGCCAGACGTTCGACGGCATCCATGCGGTAAAGCAAATCCAGCGCCTCGAAGCGCGGGTGTATCACTTCAACCAGCAACGGCACACTACCCATGGCCTGCGCCGCCGCCCGCGCAATCTGACTTTTGCCGCTGCCCGCTTCGCCGCGCACCAGCAAGGGCCTGCGCGCGGCATGCGCCAGAATCAAGGCATCAATTTCAGGTCGGCTCCACCAATGCCCTGCCGTTGAGAAATGATCATTATCGGCGAGTGCGAGTTCGCTGTTTTCTTTGAGGGCGACGAAAGGGTTGTTCATGGGGGTGCTCATGGCAGTAGGGAAGGGAACTACGGTAAGCAAGATGCAATATAAGCGGAAATCTTGAGGCAAATATCCGTAATTTTTTCGCCATAACCCAGCAATTCAACCGTGCTTTTAACTTTCTCTACGGCGGTGCCAAGCTCGCTGGGGTTGGGCTTTTCTTTTGCTGCTTCAGTCTGTATCTCTTGCACTTTTGCCACTAGCGCCGGCTTCACTTCGCCGTTTGGTAGATTGTGAATTTCGGCCATCAGCGCGGTTAGCAGCGGTGTTAGCGCAGCAAAATTAATGCCTTCCCGGTGAGCCATGTTGGCAGTGCTGCCGTTGCCGGTTTGTTGTTGATGATGGTCTCCGACACCAAGATTACCGACATTTCCATTCACGGTCACGTGCACTCCGGGAGGCTGCGACATGGGTGCTGCTCCTTGGGTTGAGGGTGATGCAGATTGCGCGGTGGACGATCGTAGAGCGTGCAACTCTCTCAAAAATACTGCTATTTCAGCCTTCAATTTGTCGCTGGAGATGCCCACTAAGACGGATGTCACATCGGTCGAAGGTATGACTATCGGCACACGATAGGCGCTGGCAAATCCTTGCGTGGCTACCGCGTTTGTCAGCACCGGCACCACCAGTGCAACGCGACGCCGAAACGTGGCTCGATGGTAACGAAATTCTGCTGTAAGCCGCTCACGAAGCCGATTCCGCTCTTCAATAGTCAGGGGCTGCCCGGACTCGAGGGCGCGATCTGTCTCTACGCGCTGCCCATCAAACACCGCAAGATAAACAGCACGTTCAAAATCCTGCTCCACAAGGTCACCACCAACCGACGGTTTTACCGAAAAAAAGTAGTCGGGCTGTATGTGTTGATTGACTGGCTTCAAATGCAGCTCACCACCAAACGATGCCACAACGACAATAGCGAAAATCATATGTTCGTCTATCGGCAAGCGCAACACGTAATCATGCCCATCATTTGCTGCACGTACTTCGCGGTCTACAAATTGGCAGGCGGACAGAAAATAAAGCGCAGCAGCCGTGCGTTCGGCTTGACGCCGATTCTCCAGAGTCTCGGGGCGTAGCGGTACACAGGCTAACGCACGAATCACAACACTAAAAAGTGGTAGAACGCTGTCGGTAGTAGGGGCTACGTCAGCATAACGAGTTGCAATCGCCTCCGGATTGATATTGCCCGGCTTTACATCAAACTCGCTTTGAAATTCGGACTTCAGTGCCGCATAAAAGGGGCCGTCTTTGGCCTCCGTCAAAAGACGCAGCGCCATCTTATATTGCAGGTCATCACGCGCCATGCTTGCTCCTTGCTTCATGCTTAATACGCCACAGTTTGCAGGCGCAACGGCACGCGCCAGGGCCACTATCGCCAACCCTTCCACCACACATGGCATTAGCGCTTTCAAGTGCAAGCATACAACGCGGCATCGGCATGGCGATCAACGGGCTGCAGTTCCACTTGCCGCGTAGCAGGTTACCGGGCAATCAACAGTGAATGCAGTGGGTTTTTACGTGGCAAAATAGTTCAATAAAAACAATAAGTAACGATTTTTCGCGCCATCGACGCATCATCTGCAGCGATGCGTGTGACACAACCGTGCGACTCGTTCAAACCGATGTACTAACGCGCGTCTGTGCATTGTTGGCCCGTAGCGGGCAAGCTATGATGGCCGCTATCGAATGATGTGGAATACGCCGATGAAATCTCGCTCCAGTACGCCGACGATTTTTCTTGCACTAAGCGTTTTGTTGCTCGCTGCCAATCCAGCATCGGCCCAACCTTCCACCACCCGCCCCATGCGCCTGCTGGTCACCTTCCCGCCAGGCGGCGCAACTGACATCAGCGCACGCTTGATCGCGCCGCGCCTCGGCGAAGCACTGGGGCAACAGTTGATCGTCGATAACCGGCCCGGTGCGAGCGGCATGATCGCCACCACGCTGTTGGTGCGGGCGGCGCCCGACGGTCACACCATTCTGGTGGTGGACGTGGCTCACGGCGCGAATCCGGCGCTCAACGACAAAATGCCCTACGACAAGCTGAAAGACATCGCGGCGGTAAGCCTCCTGATGCGTGTGCCGATGCTGTTTCTGGTGAACCCCGCATTTCCGCCACAAAATCTCAAGGAGCTGATCGCACTCGCTAAATCGAATCCCGGCAAATACAACTATGGCTCGGCCGGTCTTGGCAGCACCATGTATCTGCTGGCGGAGTATTTCAAATCCAGCGCGGGCATTGATCTGGTGCATGTGGCCTACAAAGGCGGCGGCCCCGCACTGGCGGAGGTGATGGGCGGGCAGATACCGATCACGTTTCTATCGACCGCGGCTTCGATGTCGCAAGTCAAAGCCGGACGCGTGCGCGCACTGGCAATTTCGGGTCGCGAACGCAGCCCCGTTGCGCCCGACGTGCCGACGGCAGCGGAAAGCGGCTTGCCGGGCTTTGAGTTTTATCTGTGGCAGGCCGTGCTCGCGCCCGCACGCATGCCCGCGCCGGTGATGGCGCGGCTCTCCAACGCGGTCACCGCCACGCTCACGCATGCGGATACCCGTGAGCGCTTCGCCAGCCTCGGTGCCGAAGTCACCGCGACCATGCCGCGCGAAGCGGATGCCTATATCCGCGCTCAGGTCGAGCGCTGGATCAAGACGTTTAAGACGCTTAAGCCTGTGGCGGCTGCACGTTAACTTAGCCTCACGAAAGGCAACTATTCAAATTTGATGGTAAAAACTTCTTCACCGCAGAGGCGCAAAGGTTACGCAGAGAAGCGTCTTTCCTCTGCGGGAATTCTCTGCGCCTTTGCACCTCTGCGGTGAAGGGTTTAAAGCGTCTGAATAATTTCCACGAAAAAACGCATCTGCATGACAAATTCCAAAACCATCCGCCTCGCCGCAGATGTCGGCGGCACGTTCACTGACGTAGCGGCCTTCGACGAACACACCGGCGAATTACGGCTGGGCAAAACGCTGACCACGCCTGCGCGTCTGGTGTCCGGCATCGAGCAGGGGGTGACCAAAGCCGGTTCGAGCTTTGACGTGGCGCGGCTGTTCCTGCATGGCACCACGGTTGCGATCAACACCATCCTCGAACGCAGCGGCGCGCGTTGCGCCTTGTTGACGACGCAGGGCTTTCGCGACATTTACGAAATCGGTCGTGTGAACCGGCCGGAATCGTACAACCTGTTTTTCAAACGCCATACACCGTTGATCGAGCGTGACCTGCGTTTCGACATCAGCGAACGCATGGACGCGCAAGGTTCGGTGCTGATCAAACTGGACGAAGCCCAGGTGCGCCGCGTGGTGGCCGCCGCCGTGGCACAGGGGGTAGAGGCGATTGCTATTTTGTTTTTGCATTCGTACCGCAACCCGGCGCACGAGCAACGCGTCCGGCAAATCATCGAGACCGAATTCCCGCAATTATTCGTCAGCGCCTCGCACGAACTGAGTCAGGAGTACCGCGAGTTCGAGCGCACCTCGACGGCGGCTGCCAACGCTTACGTCGGCCCGCGCGTGCGCCGCTACCTCACCGAGATGGAAACGCACCTCGACACCGCGCGCTTTGGCGGCACGTTTCTGATTGTGCAATCCAGCGGCGGCCTCTTCGATGTCGCCGATGCGCGGCGTTCGTGCATACGCATGCTGGAGTCCGGCCCGGCGGCGGGCGTGATCGGCGCCAAGGCGTTGTGCGACAGCATCGGCCTGCGCAATGCCATTGCCTTTGATATGGGCGGCACCACCGCCAAGGCCGGGGTGATCTACAACGGTGACGTGCTGATGACGGGCAGTTCGCTGATCGGCGGCTACGCCACTGGCCTGCCGATCCAGATGCCGATGATCGACATACAGGAAGTCGGCACCGGCGGCGGCAGCATTGCGCGTGTCGAGTTGGGGCACGCGCTGCGAGTGGGGCCCGAGAGTGCGGGGGCTGCGCCCGGCCCGGTGTGCTACGGCTTGGGTGGCACGGAGCCGACGATCACCGATGCCAATCTGGTGCTCGGGCGTCTCGGTGCCGAGCGCTTTCTCGGCGGCGAAATGCTGCTGGATACTGAAGCCGCACGGCGCGCGCTCAACGAAAAAATTGCTGTGCCGCTGGGCATGGATGTGATCGAAGCCGCCGAAGGCCTACTGCGCATCGCCACCACCAAGATGGCGCATGTGGTTCGCTGGGTGACCACAGAGCGTGGTCTCGATGCGGCGGATTTTGCACTGGTGGCCTATGGCGGCGCGGGGCCTCTACACGCCGCCGCCGTGGCGCGCGAATTGCAGATCGGCACAGTGGTGATTCCGCCTGCGCCAGGGCATTTTTCGGCCTACGGCATGCTGGTGGCCGACTTGCGCCGCGATTTTGTCAGCACCTGGTTTACGCCGCTGGCCGAGGCGCCGTTCGACGAGATGGAGACGCGGTTCGCGGAGATGGAGGCGCATGGCCGCGATACCGTCACGCGTGGTCAAGCAACGCTCACCGGCACCACGCGGCGGCGCGCCGCCGACATGCGTTATGTGGGGCAGGAGCACGCCGTCACCGTCGATCTGCCGCTGGAACTGTTTCAAACGCAGGATCGCGACGGCATCAAGCGCCGCTTCGACGCGGTGCATCAAACCCGTTACGGTTTTCGGTGGCAACCGAGAAAGCCGAGATCGTCAGCCTGCGTAGCGCGACCGTGGGCGAGATGCGCAAGCCGCCTTTCGAGCACATCGCGCCAGGCGGGCCGCAGCCCCTGCCCGAAGCGCATCGCGGCACACGCCCGGTGTATTTCGCGGGGGCTGGCTTTGTTGACACGCCCACGTTTCAACGCAGCGCATTGCAGGCAGGCAACCGCATCACCGGCCCGGCGCTAATCGAAGAACATGCCTCGACAACCGTGGTACATCCCGGTGACAAACTCGACGTCGATGCGTTTGGCGACCTGATCATCACAATCAACAGGAACTAAAACATGGATGCCATAAGCGCCGCCCGCATCAACCCGGTCGTCACCGAAATCGTGCGCAATGGCCTCGTCGCCGTCACCGAGGAGATGAAAATCAACTTGATGCGCACGGCCTACAACATGATCATCTACGAGGCGCTCGACTTTACCGTCGGCATCTTCGACGTTGAAGGCAACACCGTATCCATCGGCCTTGGTCTGCCGATGTTCATCCGCGGCATGAGCGATACGGTGAAAGCCAAGCTCGCGCATTTCGGTGCGGCGAATATGGAACCGGGCGACATCCTGCTCACCAACGACGCCTATATCACCGGCTCGCACCTGAACCACATGACCTTCACCGTGCCGATCTTTGACGACGGCGCGCTGGTGGGGTTTTCGTGCTGCATGGCGCACTGGCCGGATGTCGGCGGCACGTTGATGGAAGGCACCACGGATATTTTTTCCGAAGGTCTGCAAATGCCCATCGTGAAAATTTATCGTAAAGGTGAACCCAACGAGGAACTGATCGCGATTATCAAAAACAATGTGCGTCTGCCGGAGCGTGCGATGGGCGACTTTCGTGCGCAGATCGCTGCCGTGCGAACCGGCGAGCGGCGTTTTCTCGATCTGATCCGCAAATACGGCCGTGATGAAGTGCTGGGCAGTGTCAAAACCATCATGAATCAGAGCGAGGCGTTGGCACGCGCGCGTGTGCGCGACATGCTCGATGGCGTGTACGAGGCCGAGTCGTTCATGGACGATGATGGCGTGAACGTCGGCCAACGCGTGCCGATCAAGGTGCGTGTCACTGTCAGCGGCGACCGTATGACCGTTGAACTGTCTGACGTGTCGAAGCAGGTGCAGGGCTTTTACAACTCCGGCATTACCGCCGGGCGTTCGTGCTGCCAGGTGGCGTTCAAGTGCCTGACCTCCGCGCTGGAACTGCCAATCAACGACGGGGCGTTTCGCGCGCTCGACATTATTTTGCCGCCGGGACGCGTGGTGAGCGCGGAGAAGCCCGCCGCGATGCGCATGTGGATGTGTTACCCGATGACCATAGTCGATACCATTTTCAAGGCGCTGGCGCCCGCATTGCCCAACCAGGTGATCGCCGGTCACCACGCGGATCTGGTGGTGGGCCGCATCAACGGTCGCCGCCCCAAGGACAACAGCTTTTACATCTACTTGGGCGGCCTGATCGGCGGTGGCTGGGGTGCCAAGTACGACAGCGACGGGCAAAACGCCACCATCGCGATGAACGACGGCGACACCCACAACGGCCCATCGGAGCAGGTCGAAGCCAAATACCCATTGCTGGTGGAGCGTTATTGCCTGCGCCCCGATTCCGGCGGCGCGGGGCGTTATCGCGGCGGGCTGGGTGCCGAGCAGGTGGTGCAAGCGCGCCACCCCATACGCTTCAGCTCGCAGATGGATCGCGTCAAATGCAAGCCGTGGGGACTCAATGGCGGCCTGTCTGCACTGGGCAACGGTGTGGCGCTGCATCGCTTTGGCAAAAGCGAGGAAGTGAATTTTTTTAACGGCAAGGCACTCAACCAGGTGCTGCAGGCGGGTGACGCGTACATTCTGCGTTCCGGTGGCGGCGGCGGTTATGGTTCGCCATTGGAGCGCGATCTCACCGCCTTGGAGCGCGATGTGCGCTGTGGCTATGTGACCCGGCAATCGGCCGAAGCAAATTATGGCGTGGTTTTTCGTGGAGATGCTTTGGAGATCGATGAATCTGCAACGCTTGCGCGTCGTGCGCAGATGCGCGAGCAAGGCTTGCCGCATGACCAACCCTTTGCCGAATCACTGGTGCCCATGGTACCTACGGCGGCTGCACATGTTCACGAGCACAATGCCGAACATGACAAGCTCACCGAGGAAGAACGCGTGGCGTTTGCGATGCAATGCCGTTGCTGTAGTTAGCGAATTAAAAACTTGTTTAAAATCGAATACTTACAAACCATACCGAAGATGATGTCCTGTAATGCCCTGCCAAGTACCATGCACGCTGCCGCGGGTAGGACACCCGTGAGCCGCGCGACGGTTCTCGGCGTGTTCGCCTGTCTGGGCTGCGTTGCGCCCGGCGTGCCAGCGCAAGCCCCTGCAACGGGCGGCGCTTTTCCCGTGAAACCGATACGCCTGGTGGCACCGTTTCCGCCCGGTGGCAGCGTCGACAACACCGCGCGCTTGATTGTGCCAAGCCTAAGCGAATCGCTCGGGCAAAACGTGGTGATCGACAATCGCAGCGGCGCCTCCGGCAACATTGGCATGGAATATGTGGCGCGCGCGCCGGCGGATGGCTACACGCTGTTGATCAATACCGTGCCCACGGTGGCGAATCCGGCGTTGTTCAAGTTGAGCTTCGTGCCGGAGCGCGACTTCGCACCCATTTCACTGGTGATGAATGGGCCGAATGTGCTGGTGGTGCATCCATCGCTGCCAGTGCGCACCATCAAGGATTTTGTCGCACTCGCCAAAGCGCGGCCTGGCGATATCAAATACACCTCGGCTAGTGCCGGCACGCTGCCGCATCTGGGCATGGAGTTACTGCGCTACATGACCAAAATCAATCTGCTGCACGTCGCGTACAAAGGCGGCGGGCCGGCGATGGTCGCGCTGGTCTCGGGCGAATGCGACGCGAGCATGTACACGCTGTTGACGGCCTCGCCGCATATTGCATCAGGCCGGCTGCGCGCCATAGGCGTATCCGGCAAGACGCGCTTTAAGGCACTGCAGGATGTGCCCACGATCGCGGAATCAGGCGTGCCCGACTACGAATTCAACGCCTGGGTAGGTTTGCTTGCACCAGCAGCAACACCACCGGCGATCATCCGCTTGCTCAATGAACATGTCGTCAAAGCCGCACGCTCATCGGTGGCGGCGGAACGCCTGACGCGCGACGGCGCCGAGGTGGTGGCGAGCACGCCCGAAGCCTTTCGCGCGCGCATTGCAGCGGACACCGCGTTGTGGGCGAAGGTGATCAAAGAGATGAATTTGCGTGCGGAGTGATTATTATAAAAATTCTTTAAATCAAATACTTATGCAACCGTTCCAGTTTGATACAAACCCTTTTTGCCACAGAGGACACAGAGGTCACAGAGACCTCCGCCTTTGAGTTTCTCTGTGACCTCTGTGTCCTCTGTGGCAGATGACCTTGAATGGGTTGTTCGCCTATATCGTCAAGTTTTCATTGGAACTTGAATAGCTACGTACTTACAATAAAACACCGCGAGCAGGACGCGTTGTGCCGCACCTCGGCCTACTGCGCCATACCCACATCGGTAAGCGCGCCTTTAAGCTGCTGGTAGAGCGTGCCAAGCTGCTTTTGCGTCTCGGCACGTCCCGCATAAAACGGGATGTAATGGTTGCGGGTCGCGTAATCTTCCCAAGTCTTGCTTGCCAGCACGCGTTTGAACGCGCCTTCCCAAAACGCGGCCTGCTCCGCTGAGATGCCTTTGGTGCCGAGCATGAAGCGGCTGTTGTAAAACTCGACGTCGTAGCCTTGCTCCTTCCACGTGGGTATGTCTTTGAGCGCGCCGGGCCGGCGCTGCGCGGCGGCGATGCCGAGGATGCGCAGCTTGCCCGCTTGAACATTGTTCCACGCCTGCGCAAAAGACATCGACGACACATCGATATGCCCGCCGAGCAATGCGGTCAATGCCTGCGAGTTGCCCTGAAATTGCACCGTCTTAAGCCGCTTGGCATCGGCACCCATCGCCCGCGCCAGCAGCGCCGTATTGAGATGTCCGGTGCCGCCCAGACCAAAACCGATGGCGATCGAGAGCGAGGCCGGATCGGCTTTCAACTTCGACATCATGTCACGCCCTGATTTTAACGACGAACCGGTCTCCACCACCATGGTCATGTCTTCGCTGAACAGCATCGCGAGCGTGGTGTAGCCGTCGTAATTGGCCTTGGAGCGCCCCAGAATGTGATTGTTGAGCAGCGTCATCGGCGCCAAATAAACACGGTGCGGATCGCCGGCATACTGATCAAGATAGAGGGTCGATACACTGCCGCCGCCGCCCGGTTTGTTCACCGGCAACACCGTCACGTCGACGATTTTTTGTTCCGTCAGCACCCGTTGCAGCATGCGTATGGTGGCATCGAGTGACGAGCCTGGCGCTGACGGCGTGATGACTTCAACGGTTTTATCCGGTCGCCAACCGGTTTGCGCGTGCGATAGCGCGGCGGCCGTGGCGAACAATAACGTTGCTGCGTAACGGATCGTTGTTGAAAATGAAAGCATGGCTGTCTCTTCGCTTTGGTTTTTTGGGTTTTTTGGTTATTCAGGATTTCATGGGGGCGATAAACGGACGTGGTTTGCAACCCACATTAAGCCCGGATCAGCCGCCCATATTAAGGCAAACCCATAAGCTGTGAGTAGTCTGTAGCAGACCGATGTTGCACCCCGTGCTGCCCGTGATACACCGCCGTTCGATTGACCCCGCGAGGGCGCACGAATACATTGGGGAGTATGCAAGAATGGGCGGGTGAATAGCCTATTCTCACTCGACCCAGACAGCGGGAGCACCCCATGAGCGTCAGCAACGGCCGTCAGTTCCTCTCCATTCCCGGACCCACCAACATCCCGGACGCGGTGGTCCAGGCGATGACGCGGCCAGCCATCGACCTTTATACCGGCGAGATGATCGGCATCACGGAGGGGCTGCTCGCCGACCTGCCGCGGATTTTTCGCACCACGGGCCGCGTCTACCTCTATGCCGCCAACGGCCATGGCGGCTGGGAGGCGGCATTCACCAACGTGCTGTCGCGGGGTGACCGCGTGCTGGTGCTGGAAAGCGGACGCTTCGCCATCAACTGGGGTGACATGGCGCGCATGATGGGTGCCGCGATCGAGACCTTGCCACAAGACGTGCGTAAGGCCGTCGACCCGGCCGCCGTCGAAGCCCACCTGCGGCAGGACAAGGCGCACGCCATCAAGGCTATTCTCGTGGTGCAGATCGACACTGCCTCGGGTGTCGTCAACGATCTGCCCGCGATCCGCAAGGCGATCGACAACGCCCAGCACCCCGCCTTGCTGATGGTCGATGCCGTGGCGTCGCTAGGCTGCATGCCCTTCGAGATGGACGCGTGGGGCATCGACGTGGCCATGACCGGCTCGCAGAAGGGCCTGATGACGCCACCCGGCATCGCCATCGTGGCCGCCAACGCCAAGGCCCAGGCCGTACACAAAACAGCCAACATGCGCACCTTCTATTGGGATTGGACGCAGCGCGACGGCGCAGAGCACTATCAGAAGTACGCCGGCACGCCGCCTATGCACACCGTGTTCGGACTGCGGAAAGCGCTCGACATGATCTTTGCCGAGGGCCCCTGGTGTCAGACTAGTTGTCGCCTCAGAATTTGAATTTTAAATATCGAGGCGAAAGTGAGATCCACGTATCCTGAAGGTCTGATTGAGCAAGCATTGGTTAAAGTATTTTCTCGCGGGAATCGCAGCGTGCGGTCGGTCGCG
>CAMBGJ010000150.1 GCA_945865805.1 Bordetella parapertussis | reverse complement strand
GTTTCGAGAATTCTCGAGGTATCCAGCAGATCGGCGCGCTGGCTCAGCGCACGCAGACCCCACAGGCTGTTACGCAGGCGCATGGAGCGCACATAGGTAATCGGATCGGCGCGTCGCTCGGCAAACCGCGCAACCGCATCGCGCAGATTGCTGGGCCCGAGGATCGGCAGCACCAGATACGGCCCGTCGCCTATGCCCCACCAGCCCAACGTTTGGCCGAAATCCTCATTGTGTTTTTCGAGGCCGAAATTGGTGGCGACATCAAAAATTCCCGCGATGCCGATGGTGGTGTTGACCAACACGCGGCCCACGTCGGAAACCGCGTTGACGATCTTGCCCTGCAACAGATTGTTCAGCGCGATCAGCACGTCGTTGACGTTGGCGAACACATTGGAAATACCGGTGCGCACAGGCGTCGGCAGCACGGCACGATAGCCCTCGGCCACCGGACGGATAATCGCGGTATCCAAGCCGTCGTTGAAGCCGTAGATGGCGCGATTCATCGGCTCGAGCGGATCGCGCGGATTGTTGGTGGCGCAGCCGCCGAGCAAAGCCAGCGGCAGCAGCAGCGACAGCACCAACGCGCGTAGCGAACGCTGCGAACGCAGCGAACGTGAAGGCGCTTGCGTCTGTGGTGCGATGGGGTGGGAGGGCATGTGGTAAGACCTTGTTTTTCTTGATTTTACGATGTTTTGTTGGCTGGGTTTCTTGCCGCTGGCATTGCCGCCCTACTGCGCTACCGTCTCAATGTTGCATCGACCGGCCGGGACTCGTGACCCAACGCACGGCACCAAATCGACACACTGTCATAACATTATAGCAATAGCGCCGTTCTATTCGCAGCAAATGCGCTTATTATGGCTGTGACTAAATTCACATTGTGCGATTTGCGCAAAGCACACCGGTGTTGCGAGCAGCGCAGCATTTGATTGATAGGCCACACGAAGAAAAATAAATAACTAATTGATTTTTAAGTGCTTTTTTAAATTACGCATGCCCTGTAGCCGGGCGTTTGCTAAAATTGGCAAGGTCGCGTTTGCGGCTGCGCTGGTGTCGCGTGTCAGCGCATAAACAGCGCAAGGCGCAACCGCGCACACGAAGCGTATCCGGCGTGGCGTGTTTGTTGATCAGTCACACCGATTCCCGAATGTCCCGAATGAGGTCCTCATCATGTTAGATACCGTCAAGTCCAGCGTGCAGTTGAAGGATATGAGCCTGTTCCGCCAGCAGTGCTACATCAATGGCGCGTGGGTCGATGCCGACGATAAATCCACGCTCACGGTGTACAACCCGGCGGATGGGTCGCTGGTGGGCACGGTGCCGAAAATGGGCACGGCCGAGACCAGGCGTGCCATCGAAACCGCGCACGAGGCGTTCAAATTGTGGCGTGCGAAAACCGCCAAGGAGCGCTCGGTGATCCTGCGCAAGTGGTTCGATTTGATGGTCGCCAATACTGAAGACCTGGCGGTGCTGATGACGCTGGAGCAGGGCAAGCCGCTGGCCGAATCGCGCGGCGAGATCGGTTATGGCGCGTCGTTCATCGAGTGGTTTGCCGAAGAAGCCAAGCGTGTGTATGGCGATACCATTCCGGCGCAGGCACCCGACAAACGCATCGTGGTGATCAAGCAGCCTATTGGCGTGTGCGCGGCGGTGACGCCGTGGAATTTCCCCAATGCGATGATCACGCGCAAGGCTGGGCCGGCGCTGGCGGCTGGCTGCACCATGGTGATCAAGCCGGCCTCGCAAACGCCATTTTCGGCGCTGGCCTTGTGCGAACTGGCCGAACGTGCGGGTATCCCCAAGGGCGTGGTGTCGGTGATCACCGGGGCATCCGGTGCCATCGGCAAGGAGCTCACCACGCACCCGCTGGTGCGCAAATTTACCTTTACCGGCTCCACCGAAGTGGGCAAACAATTGATGGCGCAGTGTGCGACGACAGTGAAAAAAGTGTCGCTGGAGCTCGGCGGCAATGCGCCGTTTATCGTGTTCGACGACGCGGATATCGATTCGGCGGTCGAAGGCGCGATGGCCTCCAAGTTTCGCAACACCGGCCAGACTTGCGTGTGCGCAAATCGCATTTTTGTGCAGGACGCGGTGTATGACGATTTCGCCAAAAAGCTCGCGGCAAAAGTGGCGGCGATGCCGGTGGGCAACGGCATGGAGCCGGGCATGATGCAGGGGCCGCTGATCGACAAAAACGCGGTGTTGAAGGTCGAGGAACACATCGCCGACGTGCTCGCCAAGGGCGGACGCATCGTCACTGGCGGCAAGCGCCACGCCAAAGGTGGCCAGTTTTTCGAGCCGACGGTGCTGGCCGATGTCACGCCAGATATGAAAATCACCCACGAAGAAACCTTCGGCCCGGTGGCACCGCTGTATCGTTTTAAAACTGAGGCCGAGTTGCTGGAACGCGCCAACGATACCGAGTACGGCCTGGCGGCGTATTTCTACAGCCGCGACATTGGGCGTATCTGGCGCGTGGCCGAAGGCATTGAATCCGGCATCGTCGGCATCAATGTAGGGATCATCTCGACCGAGATCGCGCCGTTTGGCGGCGTGAAAGAATCCGGCATCGGCCGCGAAGGCTCCAAATACGGCATGGAAGAATTCCTTGAGGTGAAGTATTTGTGCATGGGCGATGTTACTAGGTAGGTCGGCGAGCATGGTTCGGTGAACATGGTTCAGTGAGCGGTTCGTGGTGAATGGTGAATTGGCGCTCCTCGCGCATACGGTTCACTGATCACTGTTTACTATAAAAAAATAATCAATTAAATCAATTACTTAAATGAAATCCTCTCCCAAGATATACCTGTGCCACGCTGCCGCTGTGGCGATGGAACCCATAGTCACTAGCTTCAAGGCCAACTGGCCGCAGGCGCGGCTTACCAATCTGCTGGAAGAATCGTGGATGCCCGATCTGGCCGACGACGGTAAGCTCACAGATACCATGATCGAACGTTTTGTGATGACCGGGCACTACTGCGTGAAGGCTGGCGCGGACGCGATTCTGTTCACCTGTTCGGCGTTCGGCCCGGCGATCGACGAAGTGCGTCGCCAGTTGAAGATTCCCGTGTTGAAACCCAACGAAGCGATGTACGAAGAACTCGTCAAAAAAAGCTGCTCGGCGAGTCTGCTGGCGACGTTTCCGCCGTCGATTCCGTCGATGGTAGCCGAGATCAGCGACATGGCCCGCGCCAAGGGCACGGATATCAAACTAAACACGCAACTGGTCGAAGGCGCGCTCGCGGCGCTGCAGGGCAACCAGCCGGATGAGCATAACCGGCTGATCGCCGATCTCGCTGGCAAGCAGCAATGTGACGTCATCGCCTTCGCACAGTTTTCGATGGCACCGGCACTCAAAGTGGCCTTGGCGCGCACCAAAACACCGATACTCACTACGCCGGATAGCGCGGTGGCGAAGTTGAAGTTGATGTTGGCGTAGCGGGGTAATGCAACGCTCCCTCCCTTGCGCGCATTTTGTACGGGGGAGGGTTGGGGAGGGGGCGACGCTCGCGCTGCGGCTCGCCCCCATCCCCACCTTCCCCCGCAAGCATGGGAAGGAACCGTATCGTGGCGATGTGTAGTTGATACTCTTCAGACATCAGTTTGAATCGCACTCAAAATTACCGGTGAGGAGACCGAAATGAACCGCACCAGTGTCCTGCAGCGTAACTTGTTCTTGCTCTGTGCGTGGGCGGCCATTAACACCGCCGTCGCGCAAACGCCCGCCATCGAACCCCTCCTCGACAAGGCCATCGCTGGCGATCACCGTTCCAGCGCCAACAAGGCGCGCGATCAATACCGGCATCCGCGCGAGACGTTGTTGTTCTTTGGCTTGAAGCCCGACATGACGGTGGTGGAAATCTGGCCCGCCGCTGGCTGGTATACGGATATTCTTGCGCCGGTGTTGCGTGACAAGGGCAAGTATTACCTGGCGCACGTGGCCATCGAAAATCCGCGCTTGCAAGACTGGCAGCGCGAATCGCGTGAGCAACTGGAGAAGCGCCTGACGCGCGCGCCAGCGCTCTACGGCAAGCCGGTGTTTAGCTCGCTGGGGCCGCCGGAGTGGGTCACCGTCGCGCCGCCGGGGAGTGCTGATCTGGTGCTGACCTTTCGCAACGTGCACAACTGGAGTCTGACCAAAACCGATGCGATTGTGTTCAAGGCGTTCTTCGATGCGTTAAAGCCCGGCGGCACGTTGGGTGTGGTGGAGCATCGCGCGCGTCCGGGCACGTCGTTCGAGCAGCAGGTAAAAACCGGTTACATGACGGAAGACTACGTGATCGGACTGGCGGAAAAAGCCGGCTTCAAGCTGGTGGAAAAATCCGACATCAACGCCAATGCGAAAGACACCAGGGATCATCCGAACGGCGTGTGGACCTTGCCGCCGATGTCGCGCGGGCGGCTGGACCCGGAAAAATATCTCGCCATCGGCGAAAGCGACCGCATGACGCTGAAGTTCGTAAAACAATAAAAAGTGTTTAAAAACAAATACTTAGTATTATTTTTAGGATTGGTGGCGTGTAGTGAACCTGCGCCGCCGCCCGCGGTCTCGCCGCTGGTTGTGACGCAAAAAGCAGTGGCGGGCGACGTGGGTTTACAGGTGAGTTTTGCCGGTGAAGTGCGTGCGCGCAGCGAGTCCGCGTTGGGCTTTCGCGTCGGCGGCAAAATCACTCAGCGTCTGGTGGATGTCGGCGCGGCGGTCAAGCCCGGCACGCCGCTGGCGCGCATGGACGCGAGCGATCTGCAACTGAACGCGGCTGCCGCGAAAAGCCAGCTCGCCATGGCGCAGGCCGAGGTGGTGCAGGCGCAGGCGGATTACACGCGCTTCAACGAGTTGTTCCAGAAAAAATTCATCAGCGCCGCCGAGATCGACAAACGCAAAGCCGCACTTGATGTCGCCAACGCCCGCCTCGCGCAGGCGAAGGCGCAATTCAACGTGGCCGACAACCAAAGCACCTACGCCGTGCTCGCCGCCGACCGCGCGGGCGTGATCACCGCGGTGGAAGCCGATGCCGGGCAGGTGGTCGCCGCCGGCCAAACCGTGGTGCGCCTCGCGCTCGATGGCGAAAAAGAAATCCTCATCACGGTGCCGGAAAACCGTCTGCCGGAAATTCAATCGGCGCAGGCCATCGAGGTAACGTTGTGGGCCGCGCCGGATAAACGCTACACCGGCAAGGTGCGCGAAGTGTCGCCCGGCGCGGACGCGGTCACCCGCACCTACGCCGTGCGTGTCGCGGTGGTGGGCGCGGACGCAACCATGCGTCTGGGCATGACTGCCAGCGTGCTGTTGCGCCAGGCAGCGGCGGTCGACGCAGTAGTACTGCCGCTGACGGCGCTGTATCAGCAGGGAGAAAAAACCGCGCTGTGGGTGGTGGACGCAACAAGCCAGACAGTAAAACTCGCGCCGGTGAAAGTGGGCGTGTTTCGCGAAGACACCGTGACCATCGTCTCTGGCATTAACGTGGGCGATACGGTGGTGACAGCCGGCGTGCACAAGCTTACTGCCGGACAGAAAGTGCGGCTGGCGCAAGCGCCGACGCGTAAGTAATCTCTGGTGTCTACCATGATTACATCTCAAAGAACATTCCCTCCCCTTCAAGTGTGCCCTTGCCCTTGAAGGGGAGGGAACTATGTGACGACGCAACCGATAAGCGCTCAAACACTACCGGATGAAATCCTTCAACCTGTCCGAATGGGCGCTGGCGCACCAGCAACTGGTGCTGTATTTCATCGTCGCGCTGATGGTGTCCGGCGTGATCGCGTACGGCAATTTGGGACAGGCCGAAGACCCTGATTTCACCATCAAGGTGATTGTGATTAACACCGTGTGGCCCGGTGCGTCGGCGGAAGAAGTCGAGCTGCAAGTCACCGAAAAGCTGGAAAAGAAATTGCAGGAAATGCCGTGGCTCGACCATGTGCGCAGCTATTCGCGGCCCGGCCAATCAATGATTTTTGTGTTTCTCAAGGACTACGCGCCGCCGAAGGCCGTGCCGGACGTGTGGTACCAGGTACGCAAGAAAATCAGCGACATCCGCCACACGCTGCCACGCGGCGCGCAGGGCCCGTTTATCAACGACGAATTCGGCGATACCTTCGGCACCATTTACGCGTTTACCGCGGATGGTTTCTCGTACGCGCAGATGAAAGAATACGCCGAAGCGGCCCGCCTCGAACTGCTGCGCATCCCCAATATCGCCAAGGTGGAACTGCTCGGTGAGCAGGCGGAAAAAGTCTATGTCGAAATTTCGCACAAGAAACTTGCCACGCTGGGCATCGAGCCGTTGCTGATTTTCAACATTCTCGATGCGCAGAATGCGATGACGCCAGCGGGCAGTGTCGAGACCGCCAGCGACCGTATTTATCTGCGGGTGTCCGGCGATTTTGACTCGGTGGAAAGCATCCGCAACATCGGCATCCGCGCCAACAACCGACAGTTCCGCCTGGGCGATATCGCGCGCGTGTATCGCGGCTATGCCGATCCGCCGTCGCTGAAAATGCGCTATCAGGGCAAGGACGCGATCGGCGTTGCCATCTCGATGGCTAAGGGCGGCGACATTATCGATCTGGGCAAGCAATTGGCGCCTGCCATCGCACGGCTGCGCGCGAACCTGCCGGTGGGGCTGGAGCTGCACGCGGTGGCCGATCAACCAACGGTGGTCAAACGCTCGGTGCGTGAATTCATGCGCACGCTGGGCGAGGCGGTGGCGATCGTGCTGCTGGTGAGCTTTATCTCGCTGGGGTTTCGCACCGGCGTGGTGGTGGCGCTGTGCATCCCGCTGACACTCGCGGTGACGTTCCTGTTCATGAAAATCTTCGGCATCGATTTGCAGCGCATTTCATTGGGCGCGTTGATCATCGCGCTGGGCCTGCTGGTGGACGATGCCATCATCGCGGTGGAAATGATGGTGAATAAAATGGAGCAGGGCTGGGATCGTATGCGCGCGGCGAGCTATGCCTATACCAGCACGGCGTTTCCGATGCTGACCGGCACGCTGGTGACGGCAGTGGGTTTTCTGCCGGTGGGTTTTGCCAAATCATCCGCCGGCGAATATACGTTCTCGATTTTCGCCGTGGTGACGCTGGCACTGCTGATTTCGTGGGTGGTGGCGGTGATTTTCACGCCGTATATCGGCTACAAGATTTTGCCGGATCACACCGTGCATCCCGATGCGCACGAAGACGCCGTGTATCAGAAAAAGTTTTATCTGATTTTCCGCCGCACGGTGACCTGGTGCGTGCGTTTTCGCAAAACCGTGCTGCTGGCGACGGGCCTCTTGTTCGCCGCGGCGCTGGTGGGTTTTGCGCTGGTTGAGCAGCAGTTTTTTCCCTCGTCGAACCGGCCGGAACTGCTGATCGATTTGTCACTGCCCGAGGGCGCATCGATACGCGCGACCCATGCTGAAGTGCTGAAAATGGAAAAGCTGCTGGGCAAGGACGCGGACATCGAGCAGCACTCGGTGTATGTCGGCGGCGGCGCACCGCGGTTTTATTTGCCGCTGGACATTCAGTTACCCAATCCCTCGTTCGCGCAGTTCGTGGTGCTGAGTAAAAGCAACGACGCCCGCGAGCGGGTGTTCAAGCGCGTGACGGCTGCGCTTGAGACGGATTTTCCGATGGTGCGCGGGCGCGTGAATCGGCTGGAAAATGGCCCGCCAGTGGGTTACCCGGTGCAGTTTCGCGTGTCGGGGCCGAATCCGGCCACGGTGAAATCGCTCGCTGCCGAAGCCGCCGCCGTGGTGCGCGACAATGCGCATGTGTTCAATGTGCACCTGGACTGGAACGAACGCGCGAAAGTGGTCAAAGTTAATGTCGATCAGGACAAAGCGCGCGCGCTCAATATCAATTCGGCGCAACTGTCGGCAGTGCTGAATTCCATACTCACCGGCTACAGCATCACCTTCTTGCGCGAGGGCGACAAGCTGATCGAAGTGCTGGCGCGGGCCGAGGCCGCTGAGCGCATGGACATCGGCGCCATCGGCGACTACAACATTCCGCTCACCGGCGGACGCACCGTGCCGTTGTCGCAATTGGCGACGGTCAGTTACGAACTCGAGGACGGCGTGGTGTGGCACCGCAATCGGCTGCCCACGGTGACGGTGCGCGCGGATATCCAAGGCAACATCCAGGCACCGGTGGTCACCGCACAGATCGATCCGTTGTTAAAACCGCTGCGCGATAAATTGCCGCCAGGTTACTTCATCGATATCGGCGGCGCGGTGGAAGAAAGTGCCAAGGGCCAGGCCTCGGTGGCGGCGGTGATGCCGCTGATGATTTTCGTCACGATTACGTTGTTGATGATCCAGTTGCAAAGCATCAGCCGCACGTGTCTGGTGCTGCTCACCGCGCCCCTGGGGCTGATCGGCGCGACGTTTTTTCTGCTGCTGTTTAATATCCCGTTCGGCTTTGTCGCGATGCTGGGCGTGATCGCGTTATCGGGCATGATCATGCGCAACTCGGTGATTCTGGTCGACCAGATCGAGCAGGACATCGCCGCCGGCAAGCCGCCGTGGGAAGCGATCATCGGCTCGACGGTGCGGCGCTTTCGTCCGATCATGCTGACGGCGGCAGCGGCGATACTGGCGATGATTCCGCTCACGCGCAGCGATTTCTGGGGGCCGATGGCGGTGGCGATCATGGGCGGTTTGCTGGTGGCTACCGTGCTGACGTTGTTGTTTTTACCCGCGTTGTATGCGGCGTGGTTTCGCGTGAAGGAAGCGTGAATTCAGGATTCAGGATTTAGGACTTAGTGTGAGGATTTGGGATGGCGTCAATCGGAGTTTTTTAAAAAGATGAATAAAAACAAATACTTACGGTATGTCGTTGTTTGCGCTCTGTGCTTGGCTTGCAACGCTTGGGCTGCCACGCCTGAGACCGTCAAATTTGCCAGCCGTGACGGCAAAACCGAACTGGTGGGGTATTTATTCAAACCAGCACCCGTCGGCCCGCATGCGGCTGTAGTGATGCTGCACGGGCGCGCCGGGCCATATTCGTCACTCAAACCGGGCGTGGTGTCGGGCGGCAACCTTACCGCGCGCCACCGCATGTGGGGCGAATTTTGGGCCGCGCGTGGTTATCTCGCCTTGCATGTCGATAGCTTCGGCCCGCGCGGCTATGCGCAAGGCTTTCCACGCGGTTCCTACAAATCTCGTCCGGCGGAGGTGGGCGAGCAAACCGTGCGGCCACTCGACGCTTACGGCGCGTTGGATTATTTGCGTAGTCGCGACGATGTGATTGCCGATCGTATCGGCGTGCAGGGCTGGTCCAACGGCGGCATGACGTTGCTGGCGGCGTTGGGGCAAAACCCGCCGCGTGTTGCGCCCGAGAAAGCATCGCTCGTGCGACTTGCTGCGCCCCGACCGGCAAGCGATTTTCGCGCGGCCATCGCGCAATATCCGGGCTGCACGGTGCAGCGCGATCAGGGCGACTATCAGCCGTATGCCCCGTTGTTGATGTTGGTGGCGTCCGATGACGACGAGGTGTCGCCGCTTATCTGTGCGTCGCTGGTGGAGCAGTTGAAGCAGCGCAATGCCAATGTGGATTTAGTCATCTACGACGGCGCGCATCATTCGTATGACGACCCCGGCAAAACCAAACAAAGCCACGCGCCCAACAAGGCGGCGCTGGAAGACAGCCTGCGGCGGGCCGAAGCGTTTTTTCACCAGCACTTGCGCAGCGACAATCGTGGCGATAAAAAATAATGTTTAAAAACAAATGCTTACAGTTATTTCTATTTTGGCTGTGGCTGGCGCTGCCGCTATTTACTTACGCACAGCAGACGGCGGCGATAGCGTCCGCGCATCCGCTTGCTACCGAGGCTGGCTATGAGATTCTCAAACGCGGCGGTAATGCGTTTGATGCAGCCGTGGCAGTGGCGGCGGCGCTGGCGGTGGTGGAGCCGTATTCGTCGGGCATTGGCGGCGGCGGGTTTTTTCTGCTGCATCGTGCGTCGGATGGCAAACAGGTGATGCTCGATGCGCGCGAGACCGCGCCCGCCGGGGTGAAGGCCGAACACTACCTTGATGCCGCAGGCAATCCGGTGAAAGGCGCCACCATGCAGGGCGGCACGGCGGCGGGCATACCGGGCACGCCGGCGGGCCTCGCGCACCTGGCGCAACGCTACGGCACGCTGCCGCTGACGGATACGCTGGCGCCCGCAATCAAGCTTGCGCGCGACGGCTTTGCGGTCGATGGGCGCTACGCGCGCATCGCGCAAATCCGCGAAAAATTTTTGCGCACGCTACCGGAAGCCGCGCGGATTTTTCTCGCCGATGGACAGGCGCTGAAGCCGGGCTATGTGTTGCAGCAACCCGAACTCGCGCAAACGCTGGCACGACTGGCGAACGAAGGCGCGCCCGGTTTCTACGCCGGGCCGGTGGCGCGCGCGCTGGTGGATAGCGTGAACGCGGCGGGCGGCGCGTGGCAGTTGTCGGATCTGGAAACCTATCGCGTGGTGGAGCGCGAGCCGATGCGCATACGCTATCGCGGTGCGGCCATTACCACGGCAGCGCTGCCGTCGGCGGGTGGTATCGGCCTCACCCAGGCGTTTGGCATTCTGGAACATGTGCCGCTGAACGGTGTGTCGGATGCGCAATCGGCGCACACCATCGCGGAAGTCTTGCGGCGCGTGTTTCGTGACCGCATGCAGTTGGGCGACCCCGATCATGCATCAGTGCCGGTCGCGGCGCTGGTGGAAAAAAATTATATAAAACAATTAGTTACGTCGATATCGTCCAGCGTCGCCACGGCCAGCGACCAACTCGGTCCGCCACCCGGCGAGAAGGCTGAAAGCTTTAATACCACGCATTTTTCGGTGATCGACGCGGCAGGCAATCGCGTCGGCGCGACACTGACGGTGAACTGGATTTTTGGCTCGGGCCTGGTGGCCAAGGGCACCGGTGTATTGCTGAATAACGAGATGGATGACTTTACGTTGCGCGCCGATTTGCCCAACAGCTACCGCCTGCGCGGCAGTGCCGCCAATGCCATCGCACCAGGTAAACGCCCGCTGTCTAGCATGACACCGACGTTTGTCGAAGACGAGCGCGGTGTGTTGATCCTCGGCGCGCCGGGCGGCTCGCGCATCATCAGCATGGTGTTGCTGGGGGTACTGGAGCATCTGCGCACCGCCGAAGTCGATCTCAAACGACTGGTGGCGATGCCGCGTTATCACCATCAATTCTGGCCGGATCGCATCGAGGTCGAGCTCGAAGGCTTCAGTGCGGAATGGCGCGCGGCGTTGCAGGCCAAAGGGCACACGATTCAGCCGGTGAACCGCAAGTGGGGCAACATGCAGGCGGTGTTTAAGTCCCGCCGCACGGGGCTTGCGGAGGCGGCGAATGATCCGCGTGGGTTGGATATGGCTTGGTACTAATTGCGTGAATAAGTGAACGAGTGAACGGGTGAACGAGTAACCCCGGTGCGGTGGTTTTTCCCGTTCACCCGTTTACTCGTTCACTGTAATATCCCCCCATGAAACAAACCTTCCTCGATTTCGAAAAGCCGGTCGAAGAACTCGAATCGCGCATCGAGGAATTACGTTTTGCGCAGGATGATAGCGCAGTGGATATCTCTGACGAGATTAATCGTCTAGCGAGGAAAAGCCAGGGGCTGACCAGGAATATCTACGCGAAGCTCACCGCGTGGCAAATCTCGCAGGTGGCGCGGCATCCGCAGCGGCCTTATACGCTGGATTACATCAACGGGTTGTTCACCGGTTTCGAGGAGCTGCACGGCGACCGTGCGTTCGGCGACGATCCTGCCATCGTTGGTGGCATCGCGCGTTTTAACGAGCAAAGCGTGATGGTGATCGGTCATCAAAAAGGCCGCGATACCAGGGAACGCACGATGCGCAACTTTGGTATGCCGCGGCCCGAGGGTTACCGCAAGGCGTTGCGGCTGATGAAGCTGGCGGAAAAATTCGCGTTGCCGTTGTTTACGTTTATCGACACGCCAGGCGCGTACCCCGGCGTGGATGCCGAAGCGCGCGGGCAGTCGGAGGCCATCGGTCACAATCTGTACGTGATGGCCGAACTGCGCACGCCGATCATCTGCACTGTGATCGGCGAGGGCGGTTCCGGCGGTGCGTTGGCGATCGCGGTGGGCGATGTGACGTTGATGTTGCAGTACTCGACCTACTCGGTGATTTCGCCCGAAGGTTGCGCCGCGATTTTATGGAAGAGCGCGGACAAAGCGCCGGAGGCCGCTGAGACCCTGGGCATTACTGCCACGCGGTTGAAGGCGCTGGGCCTGATCGACAAAATCATCAACGAGCCT
>CAMBGJ010000149.1 GCA_945865805.1 Bordetella parapertussis | reverse complement strand
TACGCAGAGAAATGATTTCCTCTGCGTAACCTCTGCGCCTTTGCGCCTCTGCGGTGAGGCTGTACGTCGGCATACTTGTCCAAGTTATTTTTCCTTGATGTCTAAGTATGGTGCTTGGGTTTGTGCGTCGCTGTCCATGCCTCACTTGCGCACATCCCGCAGCCCCGTCTTGCCGTGATGACGATCCGCGATTTTGTAGCCCAGCGCGTCTTCAGCGATCAGGATTTTTTGCACGTTAGCTGAACCTTCGCCGGTGAAAAACAGATCCGCGTAAGATTTCAGCCACGACACACGGTACTCGCGCGCCATGCCGTAGCCGCCGAATATTTGCTGGGCCTTGTCTGCGCAAAGTTTCGCCGTTTGCGAGGCGTGAAATTTGGCGATGGCCGAGATGCGGTTCGACGGCAGATTTTGATCCATGCATTGCGCTGCGTTGTAGAGCAGTGCGCGGCTGGCTTCGATTTGCGTTGCCATCTCGGCGATATCCGACTGGATCATCTGAAAGCGCCCGATGGGCTGGCCGTGCAGCGTGCGCTCGTTGGCGTAGCGCACGGCGTCTTCGAAGCAGGCACGTGCCACGCCCAGCGCTTTGCCACCGACGGTGACGCGCCCCGGCTGCAAGGCGCGCATGACGATTTTGAAACCGTCGCCTTCGGCACCGAGGCGGTTTTCGACGGGCACCACAAAATCATCGAGGTAAATCACATTGGTGCGTAGAGCATTGGAAAGGCCGAGCATGTCGATCGGCTGCGCTGTCCAGCCGGGGTATTTTTTCGGTTCGACGATGAATGCGGTGACGCCGCGCGCACCGGCGTCGCGGTCGGTCTTGGCCAGCAGCACGCCGACATCGGTTTCATTGGCGATGGAAGCAAACATTTTTTGCCCGCTGATGCGGTAGACATCGCCGTCGCGCCGCGCGAAGGTTTTCATCGCGCCTGCGGCATCCGAGCCGCCGCCCGATTCGGTGAGCGACATCATGCCGATGGTTTCACCGGTAATGAGCTTGGGCACGTATTTCTGAATTTGATCCGGTGTGCCGCCGACGTAAATGCAGGTGGGGCAGGTGGAACCCTGTTGATTATTGCAGGCACTGAAGCGAACGTCGTTCCGCGCCATTTCCTCCTGAATCACCGTGGCGGCGAAATAGCCGAGGTTGGTGCCGCCCACCGCTTCGGGAAACACCGCGCCGTAGAGGCCTGCTTCACCGGCCTTGCGGATCAGCGCACGCGGAAATTCGCCGCGCTTTTCAAATCCATCCATGACCGGCATCACTTCGCGCTGCATGAAGTGGTTCACCATGTCGCGCACCGCTTCAATATCGGCGGACCCTGTAGTCATTGCGGGATTCATGAGGCTCTCTCCGGTGTGTTGCGTTTTATGCGCTTCCATGCGCTAGTTCGGCGCGGTTTGTGACTGACCCGCCGCCCCCGCAAAGTCCGCACGCCGCCCTTCCAGCGCGGCATCAAGGCCCTCGCGAAACTCCGGGTTCGACATGGCGAGCGCCTGACCCAGCCCCTCAAGAGTGAACATGTCGGCCATGTTGGTTTCAAAGCTGCGCGCCATCAGGTTTTTGGCGAGGCCCATCACCTCGGCGGGGCCATTGGCCAGCCGCGTGGCCTCGGCCATGCCGGCGGTTTCTACGTCGGCATCTGGCACAACCTTGGCAGCCAGTCCGAGTGACAGCATTTCCGGCGCCTCCATCGTGCCGCCGCTGAACAGGAAGTTTTTCGCGCGCGCCATGCCAATCAGACGGGGCAGGTGGTACATCACACCGACATCGGGCACCACGCCCAGTCGAAAGAACCCGGACATCAACTTTGCGCTGTCACCGGCGATCAATACATCGCCCGTCAGCGCCAATCCCATGCCGCCGCCCACTGCCGCACCGCGCATGCCGATCACCACCGGCTTGTCGAGCGTGATCAGCGGCACCAGCCAGCGGCTGGCGTTACGAAAGCGGCGGTGTACGGGCCACGGGTCGCTGGCGGTCTTGAGCAATTTCAGATCACCGCCCGAGCAGAAAGTGGGGCCATCCGCCGTGAGAAACACCGCGCGCACCGAGCGTTCGCGTTCGGCGAGCGTTATCGCATCGGCGAGTTGCTCGCGTAATTCCGTGGTCAGTGAATTGCGGTTTTCGGGGCTGGTGAGCCGCACGGTCAGCACTGCACCGTGTTGGGATGTCGTAACTAATTGTTTTTTCAAAGTTTTTCCTTGGTTGCCTATTGCAAGGGAATATTCGCGGCCTTGATGACCTTAGCCCACTTGGTGACTTCGCCAGCCACCAGTGCCGCCAGTTCTTCGGGGCGCCCGGCGGCGCTTTGCAGGCCCTGCTTTTCAAAAATATCCAACACGTCGCTCTGCCGCAGGCCCTTGGCCACTTCATCGGCCAGGCGGCGCACGATGTCGGGTGGCGTGCCTGCCGCAGCGAACAGGGCGTTCCAAGAGGTCACTTCATAACCGGGCACGGTTTCCGCGATGGTGGGCGCATCGGGAAAAGCGGGAAACCGTTTCGCGCCGGTCACGCCCAGCAGCGCTACTTTTTTGCTTTGAATCAACGGCACGACCGTGGTGCTGCCAAATGCCAGCGCGACTTCACCGGAGAGCAGCGCCGGTACTTGCTGGCCGGTGCCCTTGAAGGCGATATGCGTCATCGTCGTGCCCGTCATGTAGGACAACAACTCACCCGCGATATGCGTGGTGGTGCCGGTGCCCGCTGACGAGTAGTTCAACTGTCCCGGTCTGGCCTTGGCCAGCGCGATTAAATCTTTGGCTGACTTCACGGGCAGCGAGGGGTGACACACCAGAAACAGCATATAGGTGCTGAGCGTGGTGACTGGCGCGAAATCCCGCCGGGCGTCGTAAGGCGTGCGTTTGTAGAGGCTGGGATTGACGGCGAAGGCACTGGGTGCGACCAGCAACGTATAGCCATCGGGCGCCGACCGGGCGACCAGCTCCGCCGCGATATTGCCCCCCGCACCGGGACGATTCTCAACTACTGCGGGTTGGCCCAGCGCGGCATTAAGCTTGGCTGCGGCAATACGCGCCAACAGATCGGCGGAGCCGCCGGCGGCGAACCCTACCAGTATGCGCAGAGGTTTGGCGGGAAAAGATGGAACGGGCTGTGCTGCCGCGGGCACGCACCACAGTGCGTATGCCGCAGCAAATGGAAGCAGGGGCCAAACGGGTTGTTTGTGTAAAGTTATCGTCATAGGGTCGCCTTGCGGGAGGGTTTGTCGCTTGATGGGGATGGCGGCTTGGCCGTGCCTGGCGGCCCCGCGCTCTGTGCACCCAGGCGACGTGAAATATCCTGTGTGGTCTTGAGCATGGCTTTGACAAAATCATCGAGCCGCGGTTTTAGCCGCACGGTGGGTGCGGTGATGGTGATGCAGTAATTGACCGCGTCGTTGTGTTCGTGAATCGGCGCGGCGGCGGCGCTCAGACCCAGCACGCGCTCGCCGTGTGAGACGCAATAGCCATCCCGTCTGATTTTCGCCAGCTCCGCCAGCAGTTCGGCGACCGGGCGCCCCGTGCCGCGTGCCGGTTGCGCCACAAGGCGCTGCTGTTCTTTCACCGGCAGATACGCCATCAGTGCTTTGGCCGTGGCGCCCTTGTGTTCCAGCCGCACGTGCTGGCCGGGGCGGGCCATGCTCATCAGCGGCGAGGGCGTGTCGATGGCATCGATGCAGGTGCGGTCACGCCCCGTGGCCATGTTGAGCGTGATGGTTTCTCTGGTGTAACGGGCAAGTTCCTGCATCAGCGGGCGCGCGACCTGACGGATGCTCAGGGTGCTCATCACCATGCCGGCCAGTCGCGTGAAGCGAAACGACAGGCAATATTTTTGATCGTCGAGGCGGATCAGATAACCGGCTTCTTCGAGGCTCTGCACAATACGAAACGTGGTGGATTTGGCGAGGCCGATGTGCCCGGCGATTTCCTGCAACGTGAGACTCATGCCTTGCGGGGTGAAGCAATCGAATACTGCCACCGTGCGTTGCACGCCGCGCATCATCATGGCCTTGAACCGTGGGTGTTCGGCAAGGAGATAAGTAAGGTGATCAACAAGTCTCGCATCGTGGCAAGGATAGCAGTTCGATGGGGGATGGTCATGCCAAGTTCCATCCAGTGGAACCGATTCTGAAATGGATTGACGCCTGCCTTGGCCTTCTTCTACAATTTCCCCATCAGGAGGCAATTTGCCCATGTCCGAAACCGTGGTGTCCCGTGTCGTGGATAAGGTCGCGACCATCAGATTGAACCGTCCGGAAAAGTTAAATGCTTTTACCGACGACATGATCACCACCTGGGTGGGCCTGCTGGAGGAATATCGCGCCCGCGAGGATGTCAACGTGATCGTGATTACCGGCACCGGGCGCGCGTTCAGCACCGGCGGCGATGTCGGCAAGTTCTCTGATTACGCCGGCAACACGGCGGCTGGTATCAAGGCGCGCTTGAGCGAAAACGTGCAGCGCCTCGCGATGCGGATGCAGGAGATCGACAAACCCGTGATCGCGGCGGTGAATGGCCTTGCCACCGGCGGCGGCGTGGATATCGCGCTGATGTGCGATATGCGCTTCGCCGCGCGCAGTGCAAAGTTCGCAGAAACCTACGTGAAAATGGGACTGATTCCCGGCGCGGGCGGTGCCTACTATCTGCCGCGCATCGTTGGCGTAGCCAAGGCGCTGGAGCTGTTCTGGAGCGGCGAGGCTGTCGATGCCGAGGAAGCGCTGCGCATAGGTCTGGTCAACCGTGTGTTCGACGACGAGCGTCTGGCCGAGGAAACGCAGGCCTTCGCCAGCAAGCTCGCACGTGGCGCGCCACTGGCGGTGAAACTGGTCAAGCGCATACTGTATCGCGGGCTGGAGACGGATTTACGTGGCGCGCTCGATCTTGTCGCCTCCAATATGCCGGTGGTGCGCATGAGCGAGGATCATCAGGAAGCCATCGCCGCGTTTCGCGAAAAGCGCGAGCCGAAGTTCAGTGGCAAATAAAGCATTGAAAACTGCTTCGCCGCAGAGGCGCAAAGGCGCAAAGGTTACGCAGAGAAAAGCATTTCGCCGCGTTTGCTCTGCGCCTTTGCGCCGCTGCGGTGCGTGTTGGTTGTTCGTTGGTGAGCGCAAGGAATAAACGATATGTCGAACTTAGCCGTCTCCACCCCACCGGCTCCCCTGCCCAACGCCGATTCGCGCGTGTTCTGGGAGGCCGCCGCGCGCGATGAATTACTGCTGCGGCAATGCCAGGCCTGCGGCAAACCGCATTTCCCGCCGCGCTATTTGTGCCCGCATTGCTGGTCGGACAAACTGGATTGGACGCCTAGCGCTGGCAAAGCGGTTGTCTATAGTTTCACCGTGATGCACCGCGCGCCCACGCCGGATTTCGTCGGCCGCGTGCCGTATGTGGTGGCACTGGTTGATCTCGACGAAGGCCCGCGCATGATGGCCAATATCGTGGGTGACGATGCGCTGTCTACCGAGGTCGGTGATCGCGTGAGCGTGTGTTACGAAGATCGCCCTGGTGCTTCCAAGGTGCCGCAGTTTCGTCGTGATAAGTCGTAAGTAATTGTTTTTAAAGGAGTTTTTAAACCCATGTTCAAGCCTGTCTTGAGGACGCCGCTGTGTGACATCCTGGGGATTGAGTACCCGATCCTCCTGGCGGGCATGGGTTCGCGCGGCAAAGCCACGCCCGCCGAGTTGGTGGCTGCCGTGTCGGAAGCCGGTGGCATGGGGTGCATCGGCGGTTCGGGCCTCACCCCCGAGGAAATTCGTGCAGTGATCCGCAAGGTACGCACGCTGACGGACAAACCGTTTGGCGTCGACCTTTTATTGCCCGCCAAATTGGCCGAAGCGGCGAAAACACGCTCCGAGGTTCGTCGGCAGTTGCGCGAGAAATTTCCCGACCACGTGGCGTTCGCACGCCTCGTGCTGGCCGAGCATGGCGTGACAGAGCGCGAGGTCGCCAATGAAGTGGTGATCTCCGATACGCTGATCGCTGCGCAACTCGAAGTGCTATTCGAAGAGCGCGTGAGCATGTTTGCCGCAGGCCTGGGCGACCCCTCCGGTGTGGTGCCGCGCGCGCGTGCCATGGGCATGAAAGTGCTGGGGCTTGCGGGCACGGTGGCCAACGCGCAGCGCCACGTGAAGGCGGGCGTCGATATCGTTGTTGCACAGGGTTATGAAGCCGGTGGTCACACCGGCAAGATTGCCAACTTCGCGTTGATACCGCAGGTGGTGGATGCGGTATCGCCCACGCCGGTGCTGGCGGCCGGGGCCATTGTTGACGGGCGCGGCATTGCGGCGGCGCTATCGCTGGGTGCAATGGGCGTGTGGGTGGGGACGGCCTTTCTGCTGGCCGACGAGTGCGGCATCGCCGATGGCATGAAGGAACAAATCATCAAAGGCCGCGCGCAGGATTTCGACATCCAGCGCATTTACACCGGCAAAACCATGCGCTGTTATCGCAACGCCATGGTCGAGGCGTGGGCGAAATCAGGGCTGGAGCCGTTGCCCATGCCGTATCAAAAAATCCTCGGTGACGATTTCAACGAAAGCGTGGCGGCGGCGGGCCAGTGGGAATTGCACAGCAATCCCGCCGGGCAGGGCGCGGGCCTACTCAAGACCTGTCAACCGGCAAGCGAGATTTTTACGCAACTGGTGGCTAGCACGCATCGTGCGATGCATGAATTGGCGCAGCGGGTGCGTCTGGCATGAAGCTGTTGTCAAGCCTTGCTGCCGTGGCGTTCGGGGCGCTGTGCCTGGGGCCTGCGAGCGCGCAGGATGGCCGCGACTATGGTTCGCGCCCGATACGGCTGATTGTGCCGGTGTCGCCCGGCGGCAGCACCGATATCGTCGCACGCATCATCGCGGCGTCGCTGACCGAGAGTGCGGGCCTGCGCTTCGTGATCGACAACCGGCCCGGTGCGGGGGGCATCATTGGTGCCGAGACGGTGGCGCGTGCCACGCCTGATGGATACACGCTGCTGTTTGCCTATGCCTCGTTCACGACGACACCGTTTTTGCAGCGCGTGCCGTACGACCCGTATCGTGATTTCACGCATATCATCAATATCGCGGTATCACCGTTGCTGCTGGTGGTGAACCCGTCGCTGCCGGTTTCCAATGTGCAGGAACTCATCGCGCTCGCCAAGGCCAAGCCGAAGGGTCTGAATGCAGGCATCGCCACGGCGGGCAGCGCCGGGCACATCGCGATGGAAATTTTTAAATCGCGTACGGGTGTCGGCGACGGCATTGTGTCGGTGATCTACAGCGGTGGCGCACCCGCGCAGGTGGCGCTGATGTCAGGCGAGGTGCAGCTGGTATTTGGCAGCTTGTCCACCGCGCTGCCGTTTATCAAATCGGGCAAGGTGAAATTGATCGCGAGCATCGCGCCCAAGCGGCTCGCGCTGTTCCCCGATAGTCCCACCTTGGGTGAACTCGGCGTAGCGCTGGAATCCGCCGCCCCGTGGCAGGGATTGAGCGGGCCGCCGAATTTGCCACGCCATATCGTGACGAAGTTAAACGGCGAAGTCGGCAAAATTCTGAAGCGGCAGGACGTGATCGACCGGCTGCTGGCGGCGGGGGCGTTGCCGGTAGGCGGCACGCCCGAGGCGTTCAGCGAAAAAATCCGTCTGGACTTGCAGGAATTCGGCAAGGTCATTCCGTCACTGGGCATGAAAGGGGAACGGTAATGCACACAGGGTTACCAAACAAAACCGCCATCGTCGGCGTCGGCGAATCCGAAATCGGCAAAGTGCCGCATATGACGGGTCTGGGCTTGAACGCGCAGGCGGCGAAACGCGCACTCGTCGACGCCGGTTTGCAGGTGAGCGATATCGACGGCCTGCTGACAGCCTATTCCTTTACGGAGCCGTACTTCATGCTGGGCACGGTGTTGTGCGAATACCTCGGGCTCAAACCCCGTTACTGCTCGTCGCTGATTTCGGGCGGCGCGTCACCCGCGGTGATGCTGGGTCATGCCGCTGCGGCCATCGCCGCAGGCCTGGCGAACACCGTGCTGGTATGCACCGGCGAAAACCGCGCAACGGGGCTTAGCCGCGATGCAGCGGTATCCGCGCTGGCCGCCGCCGTGGGCCACCCGTACTACGAGAATCACTATGGCCCGTCGATACCCGGCTGCTACGCCATGATCGCCCGACGTTACATGCACGAATACGGCATTACGCGCGAACAATTGGCACAAGTAGCGGTGACCACGCGGCGACATGCGGGCCTGCATCCGAATTCGCACATGAAACAACCGATCAGCATCAATGACGTGCTGAACTCCAAGCCGATTGCTTCGCCGCTCAATATTCTTGATTGCTGTTTGATTTCCGACGCGGCGGGGGCCTTTATCGTCACTTCGGCGGAACGTGCGCGTGACTGCAAGCGCAAGCCCGCCTATGTGCTGGGCGTGGGCGAGAAGCACACGCACGAGTTTATTGTGTGTGCGGAAAGCCTCACCCAGTTTGGCGCGGAGGATTCCGGCCGTGATGCCTACACCATGGCGGGCGTGGGGCCGCAGGACATTGATGTGGCGCAGCTTTATGACTGTTTTTCCATCGTGCCGGTGATCGAGCTGGAAGAATTGGGCTTCTGCCAGCGGGGCGAAGGCGGCGCGTTTTATGCGGCGGGTCACGCGGACATCGGCGGCAAGCTGCCTGTTAACACGCACGGCGGCATGTTGTCGCACGCGCATGCGGGCGCTACCGGCGGACTGTTGGGCATTATCGAGGCGGTGGCCCAACTCAGAGGCGGCCTCGGCGCACGGCAAGTCGAGGGCGCGGAGGTCGCGCTGGTGCACAACGAAGGCGGCGTGTTGTCGTCACACTGCACCGTGATACTGGCCAATAGTCCGCGTTGATTTCAATCCTGCAGGGAGCACACCATGTCGTCCAAACCCCGTGGCCTTTACTGGGAAGATTTTGCCGTCGGCCAAACGCTGGTGACGCCCAAGCGCACCATCACCTCCACCGATATCGTTAACTTTGCCTGCCTGTCGGGCGATTTCAACGAGGTGCATACCAACTTTGAATACGCGAAATCGACGCAATTTGGCGAACCCATTGCGCACGGGCCGCTTGTTTACGCCATCATGGGCGGCTTGCAGTATGCGAGTGGGGTGAATGACGGCACGCTGCTTGCGCTGCTGCAAGTCGATAAATGGCGCATGCTGGGACCGGTGAAGCATGGCGACACGCTGCACATGGAAGCCACCGTGCTGGAAAAGACGGCAAGCAGCAAGCCCGATCGCGGCGTGATCAAATTCCAGCGCCGCTTTATGAAGCAAGACGGCACAGCGGTGCAGGAGATGGAAACCACGATCCTGTATCGCCGTCGACCTTCGCCGCGTAGTCGCGCCATCGGCAATGTTCCATAACCTCTCCTAAAAAATAATGAATCCCGAATACGACGACATTCTCTATACCGTGGCGAACGGTGTTGCCACCATCACCATCAACCGCCCGCAAAAGTTGAACTCCGTCACCGCACACAGCTTGCGCGAGATCGAAGTGGCGTTTGACGCGGCAGGCAAAGACCCGGAAGTCGGTGTGGTGATATTCACCGGTGCGGGCGAAAAATCGTTTTGCGCAGGCGCCGATGTGTCGTGGCAGAAAGAAGGCAAGATGGGCCACGGTGGTGCGGCGGAATTCACCCCGCCGTACCTCACGATTTCACGTTGCCCCAAGCCAGTGATTGCGCGCGTGAATGGTTACGCCATCGGCGGTGGCCATCATTTCGCCTACTTTTGCGATTTCACCATCGCTGCCGATCATGCGGTGTTCGGGCAGAGCGAACCCCGTGTGGCCTATCCTGCCAGCGGCGTGGTGGTGAATTACCTCACGCGTATCGTGGGCCACAAGCGGGCGCGTGAAATCTGGATGCTGGGCCGTCGCTACAGCGCGCAGCAAATGCTGGAGTGGGGGCTGGTCAACTCGGTAGTGCCTATGACGCAGCTTGACGCGGAGGTCGCCAAGTGGTGCGACGAATTGCTGGCCGTGTCGCCCACCTGTCTGAAGATTTACAAGGCCTCGTTCATCGAAGAGTTTGAAGACTTGATGGGACAGAGCGACTTGCTGCGCCGCTGGCTAACGCCACCGGATTTTCGCGAGACCGAGCAGAAGGAAGGCACCAGCGCCTTTCTCGAAAAGCGCAAGCCGGACTATTCGCGCTTTCGCAAGCCGCGGTGATGTGCCGGGTGCGCGAGGTCATGGCGTCTGCAAAGCGCGTCGATGCCAGATTTTTGCGTGATTAGGTGGATTCAGATAGAGGAAAAAATATAAGTTGTTTTAAATCAATAACTTATCTTATATTTTTGGCGGAGAGAGTGACCGCCTTATAGTAGTCCGACAGAATCCCGTATCTTCCATAAAGTAGCATACATAACAACAAGATACACAACACACGCGTCCAAGATAGTCCTATACAATTCCGTCAAATCCGGCTATATTTTGATAGTCATTTTGATAGTGGAGCGGATAGCATGGCACGCCAACAGCAACGACTTTCAGAACTGCAAGTCACCAAGCTCACCAAGCCGGGGTTGTATGGCGACGGCGGCGGGTTGACGCTCCAGATCACCACCACGGGCGCGAAGTCTTGGCTGTTGCGTTACATGGTGGCGGGCAAGCCGTTCGGGATGGGGCTGGGGCCGACGCATACCGTCAGCTTGGCCGAGGCGCGGCAGAAGGCGCTGGACGCACGCAAGCTGCTTATCGACGGCATCAATCCTTTGGCCGCCAAGAAGCAAAGCAAGATCGCCGCCGCGCTGGCCGAGTTCGACACGGCTGGAAAGGTCTGGACGATTCCTGCCGAGCGCATGAAAACCAAACGTGAACATCAAGTTCCCTTGAGCGATGCAGCACTGGTCTTGCTGGAGTCGATGCCGAAAGACGGTGATGTTGATGTCGTGTTCGCCGGCACAAAAGGCCAGCCGTTGTCGGATATGTCGCTGACTGCCGTGATCCGGCGTATGAACGGCGACGACAAGCCCGTATGGGCGGATGCCAACGGCAAAGGCGTCACCGTTCATGGCTTCCGTAGCAGTTTCCGTATGTGGGCGGCTGAGACTACCAATTACCCGCGTGAGGTTGCCGAGCACGCCCTAGCGCACCAGTTGCCGGATGCGGTCGAGCGTGCCTACCAGCGCGGTTCGCAGTTCGCCAAGCGCGCCGCATTGATGGCGGAGTGGGCCGTGTATTGCGCGACGGTGCCGAGCAATGCGGTAGTCAAACCGATTCGCGGCGCGGCCTGATCAACAGCGAGTTGGTGCTGGTGATACGGTGTGATGGCCTTGCTCTTGGGGAGCCCCGCCGGGGCGGACGGGAAGCTGGGCTGCTGAGGCGCAATGGGTAAACCCCGAGCAACGCAGTGCGCAGCGCCTAAATCGTCTGTACCTTGCCCGTCGGTGCGCGTAGTCATTGTCGGCGCTCGACGGCGTGAGATTGCTACACCGGGCAATTTAGGAGGGTAGGCCCCATGAGGGTGGGTGGAAACGAGAGCGCCCCACAGCGGTCTCTACCGGCAAGATACGCCATCGACCGCAATGCGGTGGCGTAGCCGCCGTTCATTGGCCACATGGCGGCTTTGAGACTGGAACCCGCCGTTCAGTTTGGGAGGCTGAATGGCGGCAACCGACCCACTGCTGCCGTTCGAGCAATCCGAGGTTCAAAGGCAGGTATCAGATTGGAGCAGTCGTCTGACCAAGTCACTCAATGACAGCTTGTCGGCCTGAGCTGCCGTTAGGGTTCCGAGCTACGAACGGCTGCAACTTGGCGGTCAGCGGACTTAGGCGTGAGAGTTGGTTCGAACGGCCGCTTGCTACGGCAGCCTATGGCAGCATCCGACCCTTTGCTGTCAGTGACTTTTCTCCATAACAGCCGTTCAGGTCTTTACCCAGTCATCACGTTGGCGCGCACCAAGATTGACGGCGGAATCGTGATGCCAAGCTAAAGCGCTGAATCAGTGTTACCGCGCCGGTTGGCCGCTTCGTTACGCACAACGCCGCTTTGTTTGATGAGGTGGGTGTTGATGACGCGGTGGATGGTGTGCAGCACCGGGGTGATGAGTTCGGGGTGGATAGCAAAGAGGCTCCGCAGCGGTATCGGGAACGACAGCACCCACTGGCGCACCGGCACGCGCCCCCGGTGTCAGACTAGTTGTCGCCTCGGAATTTAAATCTTAAATGGTCGAGGCAGAAGTGAAATCAACGTATCCTGAAGGCTTTATCGAGCAAGCGCTGGTCAAGGTATTTTCTCGTGGAGATCGGTCAGTACGGTCGGTCGCTGA
>CAMBGJ010000148.1 GCA_945865805.1 Bordetella parapertussis | reverse complement strand
TTCGCGCACGTCCGGCGTGGCGAGCCCCTTGACCATTGCGGTATTGAGTCGCGCAATGATGTCGCGCGGCGTCGCGGCGGGTGCCACCAGGCCGAAGCGCGAATCGACTTCAACGCTGGCGTAACCGGCTTCGGCGAAGGTCGGTACGTCGGGGAGTGCAGCGGTGCGGCGCGGGCTGGCCACGCCGAGCGCGCGCACCTTGCCTGCTTTCACCTGGGGTATCGCCGCCGAGGAAGCGAGAAACATGCTGTCGACGTGGCCGCCGATGACATCGGTGATCGCCTGCACCGCGCCCTTGTACGGAATGTGCATCAATTTTATGCCCGCCGTCGTCGACAGCAATTCACCCGCCAGATGTAGTGAGCCGCCTACGCCGGACGATCCGTAGGTGATCTTACCCGGCTGTTTGCGTGCCAGTGCGACAAACTCGCCCACCGTGCGCGCCGGTACCACCAGATTCACCAGAAACAAAATGTTGCCGGTGGCGATGGTGCTGATCTGCGCAAAATCGCGCAGCGTGTCGTACGGCAGCTTGGCGTAGGTGACCGAGTTGATGGTGAACGTCGCCGAGATGATCAGCAGCGTATAGCCGTCCGGCGGCGCTTTTGCCACGTAGTCAGTGCCGATGATCGCGGCGCCGCCGGGCCGGTAATCGAAGACGAAGGGCTGGCCCAGCAACTCATGAAACTTTTGTGTGAGCGGCCGCAGCACTGCATCGTTGGGGCCGCCGGCAGTGAAGGGCACCACCACGCGCACTGGTTTGACGGGATAGGTTTGCCCAGCGCTGGTCGAAGCGGATGGCGCGCCAGCCTTCGGTGCATCCGTCGGTTGCGCCAGCGCGTGGGTCGCTGCCAGGCCGCAAGCCATCACCAACATCGTAAGCCTGTTCATCATCGGCCTGTCACGGTTAATCAAGTCTGACATTGCCGGTGCGTATTACCGTGCGCCAGCGTGCCGCATCTTCTTTCATGAACGCGGCCATCTGTGTCGGCGTGTTGGCCACCGGCTCGGCGCTCAAATCCACCAGGCGCTTGGCGACCTCGGGCAGCTTGAGCGCATCCGTGATGGCGCCGTGCAGTTTGTTGGCAATGGCAGCAGACGTTTTGGGGGGCGCCACCACGCCGAACCACGCTACCGCGACAAAGCCCGGATACGTTTCCACCATTGCAGGCACGTCCGGCAACGAGGCGACGCGCTTTTCGCCGCACACCGCCAGCGCTCGCACGCGGCCCGAGCGCACGTGTTGCAACGACACGCCGAGGTTGTCGAACATCAGATTGACTTCGCCCGACAGCAGCGCGGCCAGCGCGGGTGCCGTGCCTTTGTAGGGCACGTGCGTCGCCGACACGCCCGCTGCCGCTTTGAACATTTCGGTGGTGAGGTGCGAGGTGGTGCCGCCGCCTTGCGACGAATAAATCAGCCGATCCGGCTGCGCTTTCGCCCATGCGATCAACTCGCGCAGGTTGTTGGCGGGCACCTTGGCGTTGACCAGCATCACATTCGGCACCGCCGCCATCACGGTGACCGGCACGAAACGCGTGGGGTCGAACGCGAGTTTGGGATACAGGCTTGGGTTGATCACCAACGGCGGCGGGGGTGCTGCCAGCAGCGTGTAGCCATCCGGCTCGGCGTTGTAAACCATTTCCGCACCGATGTTTCCGGCAGCACCCGCGCGGTTGTCGATGATGACCGGCTGGCCCCAGCTCGCCGCGAGTTTTTCACCCACGATGCGCGGCAGCAAATCGGCGGTGCCACCGGCGGGAAACGGCACGATGATACGGATCGCGCGCGCGGGATAATCTTGCGCGATGGCCGGTGTTCCGACAACAGCGCCCGCACACAGCAGCAGTAAACCCATTCGTGCCATCGCTTATCCTTTTATCGAGCGACCCTCGGCGCATGATTTTACCGTTAAAATTGGACCCGTTACGAAGCGAGGAAAATTCCGTGTCCACCGAGCAGCAAACCCGAGCCTGGCCCGTCGAGCGCCTCACGCGCGTGCCGTATTGGGTTTATCAGGACGAAGCAATCTACCGCCAGGAGCAGGAGAAAATCTTTCGTGGCAACACCTGGAGTTTTCTCGGCCTCGAAGCCGAATTGCCGAACGCGGGCGATTTCAAAACCAATTTTCTCGGTGACATGCCGGTGGTGGTGACGCGCGACGAGCAAGGCGAGCTGCGTGCGTTCGAGAACCGCTGCGCGCATCGTGGTGCATTGCTGTGTATCGCGCCGCGCGGCAACGTCAAGCGCATCACCTGCGTGTATCACAACTGGAGCTACGATCTGGCGGGCAACTTGAAGTCGGTGGCGTTCCGGCAGGGCGTCAACGGCAAGGGCGGCATGCCGGACTCGGCCTGCCTGCAGAGCCAATCGCCGCGCAAGCTGCGCGTGGCCACACTCGCCGGGTTGATCTTCGGCACGCTGTCCGAGGCCACGCCGCCGCTCGAAACATACCTCGGCCCGCAGATCGTTGCGCGCATACGCCGCGTGATGCACAAACCGGTGAAGCTGCTCGGCGGTTACAGCCAGATGTTCCCCAACAACTGGAAGCTCTATCTCGATAACGTCAAAGACACCTACCACGCGAGCCTGCTGCATCTGTTTTTTGCCAAGTTCCGCTTGAACCGGTTGTCGCAGCAAGGCGGGGTAATCGTCGATGGTGATGGCGGCAATCATGTGAGCTTTACCATGATGAAAACCGATCAGCGTGACACGGTTTACGAAAGCGCTGGCGTGCGTTCGGCGCAAGGCGGGCTGCGGCTGGAAGCGCCGGAGCTGCTGGATTCCGTCGATGAAATCGGCGACGGCATCACGCTGCAAATTCTGGCGGTGTTTCCCAATTTTGTCTTACAGCAGATCATGAACAGCCTCGCCGTGCGCCAGGTGGTGCCCAAGGGCGTGAACGAAACCGAGCTGGTGTGGACGTGCTTCGGCTACCAGGACGACGACGAAACGATGGACGCGTTGCGCATGAAGCAATCCAATTTTATCGGCCCGGCGGGCTATATCTCGATGGAGGATGGCGCGGCGACGAGCTTCGTGCAGCGCGGCGTGCAGGGTGCCAGCGGCCATGCGTCGGTGATCGAAATGGGCGGCGACCGCATCGAGTCGGACGAGTCACGCGTGACTGAAACGTCGGTGCGCGGCTTGTGGCAGGCGTATCGCGGGCATATGGGTTTGTAGGGGGCTGGTAGAAGAAATGGATATCGCACTTCAGCTCACCGTCGAAAACCTGCTCGCGCGCTACGCCCACGCCATCGACGATGATCATCTCGAAGCGTGGCCGGATTTTTTTGTCGAACAGGCGTTGTATCGCATCACCACCGCTGAGAACCACGAGCGCGGCTTGCCATTGTCGCTGGTGTATGCGGATTCACGCGCCATGTTGCGTGACCGTGTGAACGCCTTGCGTCACGCCAATGTTTACGAAGCGCAGCGTTACCGCCATATAATTTCCGCTGTGCTGGTGGAGCGTATCGATGCGCATACCGCGCGCGCGGTGTCGTCGTTTCAGGTGGCGCGCATCATGCACAGTGGTGAGACGATGCTGTTTGCCAGCGGCCGCTGTATTGATCGCATACGTTTGGCGGGCCTGGCGGGGGATATCGGCCTCGCGCAATTCGAGGAGCGCGTCGTGGTGCTCGACAGCCGACGGGTGGATACGCTGATGGCGATTCCGCTATAACGAGCGGAATTAAAATATCAATAAAAACAATTAGTTACGACAATTTACGATAGGGCGGCAACAGCGCCTGGCAGATCAAATCTGCAGGGCCTGGTCGCCGACAAACGTCCTACAAACGTTGTATGGGCGTAGCGTCGTAAAGCACGATGCGGTGATCGAAGCCGTCGTGGTTGCCGTCGTAACGCGCTTTTTTCTTGTCGTAGTAGTCGTACGTGGCGCCGATCAGCCGGTCTTGCGAGTATTCCTTGCTTTTGACGGTGGTGCCGTCTTCGCTCTTGAACAAGGCTGTTAGTAGGCCCTTGCCGCTGATGAAATCTTTGCGTACGGAGACTTCCACACTGACGGTGTCTTCGGTCAGATCAAAATACACCGCACGCGGGAACCAGTCGGTGAACGTATGCTGCAGATCCTTAAGCCCGCTTTCACTCAGATGGTAGCCCGCGCTCACCTTGGAGCGTATCAGGATCATTCTGTCGGGAGCGTTTTCCGCCATGGTAGACCTCGCAGTTCTAGCAGTTTTCGCAGTGGTGGTTAAGAACAAAAATTTGCTGGGCCGGTATTCCCGGTGCGCGGTTTCAATGCCCGCGCCATCGCTGCGACACGGCGGCGATGATACCAATTTTTCTTTGGCCGTGGTTGCCGGTTATTCCGCCTTGGCACCGGTGGATTTGACCGCCTTGCCCCACAACACATGCTGCGCACGAATATAGTCGCCGAATTCCGCCGCCGTGCCGGGCACCGGTTTTTGCGCTAGCGGCTGCAGGCGCTTGGCGACATCGGGTGCTGCGAGCGCTCGGCCCAGCGCGGCGTTAAGGCGGCTGATGATATCGGCGGGTGTGCCAGCGGGTGCGACGATGCCGTACCACTCGCGCGCGTCGCCAAAATCTTTGAAGCCGGCCTCGGTCATGGTCGGCACATCGGGCAGACTGTCCTCACGCTTTAAGCCGGACACCGACAGCGCGCGCAGCTTGCCACCGCGGATGTGCGGATTCACCGAAGTGGGCACCGTGAACATGATGCCGACATGGCCGCCCAGCAGATCAATCACCGCCGGCCCCGCGCCCTTGTACGGCACGTGCACCATGTTGGTTTTGGTCATCAGGCGAAACAGCTCACCCATCAACTGCGGGCCAGCGGAGGTGGAGGCGAAGGTGAGCCTGCCCGGATGCGCCTTCGCCAGTTGTGCGAGTTCGTTCATATTTTTGGCCGGCACGGAGGGATGCACCACCAACACGTACGGCATCTCGGTGCCGCGCGTGACCGGGGCGAAATCCCGCAAGGTGTCATAGCCGGGATTGTTGTACATGTGCGGGTTGATCACCAGCGCGCCGGAATGCCCCAGCGTGATGGTGTAACCGTCGGGGGCGGCTTTCGCGCCGAGCGCGGTGCCAAGGCTGCCCTGCGCGCCGCCACGATTGTCGATGATGATTTGCTGATTCCAGGTTTCCGTGAGTTTGACGGCAAGCAGGCGCGCCAGCGCATCGGTGCCGCCGCCCGGCGGAAACGGCACAATGAAGCGCACCGCTTTTTCGGGAAAGTCAGCGGCGAGGGCCGGCGTGGCGAACCCGATGGAAATGAGTAGTACGGCACGTGCGATGTTGCGCATGGATATTCCTAAGTTCAGGTGGACAGATAGGCACATTGTAGCCCGGAAGACTCTGCGTTCATTCCGGGCTGCGGCTGCGGGTTATTCCGGCATCAATGCAAATGTCCACATCGTCCCGCCCAACGGAACCTTGCCACGCGCCATCGCACGCGAGGAGTTCCCGCCCAGGCCCGATGCAATGCTGACGTATTGCCGACCCTTGTGCGTATAAGTCACTGCGGTGGCGTTGATGCCGCTGCTGGCTTGAAATTCCCACAGCGTTTTGCCGGTGTCTTCGTCGGGCGCGATGATTTTGCCGTTGACGTCCCCGGTGAACAGCAGCCCGCCGCCCGTCACCAGCATGCCTGCGGAGTTGGCACGGTCAACCAGCGGTATCTCCCATTTTTTCTTGCCGGTCAGCGGGTCAAACGCAATGTGATGGCCGACCACTTCGCCGGGCTTGGGCACGTAGGCGCGCGAGATCACGCCGGTGGAGCGCTGCCCCATCACTTGGGGCTTCGGCGGCAATTCAACACGAAACTGACGCGGAATATTCCATGAGCTGGTGTAGATCAGCCCTTTGTTCGGGTTGTAGGCGACCGGCACCGAATTGACGCCGCGCTGCGGATAGATTTGCACTTCCTCGCCCTTGGCGATCTGGTCGTAGAGCGCCTGATTGATCACGGGTCGGCCGGTTTTCAGATCGATATGCGTGGCCCAGTTCACGCGCGTGAACGGGTGCGCAGCCAGTAGTTGCCCATTGGTGCGGTCGATGGTGTAGCCAAAACCGCTCTTGTTCATCTGGAACAGCACTTTGCGCGGCTTGCCCTCGAACATGATGTCGGCCAGTACCGGTTCGTCGTTGGCGTCAACGTCCCACACATCATTGGGCGTGTACTGGTAGTGCCACACCAGTTGCCCGGTCTTCGGGCGTATCGCCAGCAGCGAGCTGGCGTAGAGCGCGTCCATGCCGTTGCGGCTGCCGGGCGTCCATGGCGCGGGGTTGCCGGTGCCCCAGTAGATGAGATCGAGTTCGGGATCGTACGCGCCGCTGCGCCAGGTGGGCGCGCCGCCGGTCTTCCAGGTGTCGTCCTTGGGCCAGGTTTCCGAACCCGGTTCGCCGGGCGCGGGCACCGTGTAAGTGCGCCACAAGTGCTTGCCGGTTTCCGGATCCCAGCCATTCAAGAACCCGCGCGTGGTGAATTCGCCGCCCGCCATGCCGGTGATCAGCACGCCGTTGGCGATCACCGGTGCTGCAGTGGCGGTGTAGCCTTCCTTGTGATCGGCGAATTTCTGTTTCCACACTTCCTTGCCGGTCTTCATGTCGAGCGCGAGCACGTGGTTGTCGAGCGTCACGCGATAGACCTTGCCGTTGTAAATAGTCGCCGTGCCACGCGCGGTGACACCGCAACACGCCTTGGCGGCGGCGTCCGGTGCCCAGGTGGCCTCCGTGCGCCAGATCTGCTGGCCGCTGGCCACATCGATGGCAAAGGTTTGCGTGGCGTTCACCACGTACATCACGCCGTTGTAGATGGTGGGTTGCGCGGTCTCGCCATGATTGTTTTGCAGACTGATCGCCCACACCGGCACCAGGCGTTTGATGTTTGATTTGTTGATTTGATTCAGTGGGCTGAAATTACGCAGGTGGTAACCCATGCCCTGCACCGGCACGTTGTCGGTGTTCTTGCCCGCGTTGGTCAACTCTTCCGTGGTTTGCGCATAAGCCGATGCACAGCACACACATAGCCAGATTGCCAGCAACTTTCTCATCATCCCCTCCCGGTTGAACGGCGTGTGACATCTTCATACGATGTGGATCGCCGCTATATCCACCAAATCATTCTATGCCTGCAAGCGCCGCGATGCCAGCGCGCAAATTGACAGCCCACAGCGTGGTTTGTATAGTCGGAGAGGAATTTTCTACTGCTTCACCCCACCCCCTGGAGACGCCGATGCCGCTTACGCTGAAGCAAGCCAATACCATTTGTGAAAAAGCCCTCGAACACGCGCGTGCAAAAAATTACGCCAAACTCACCGTCGTCGTGCTCGATGAATCCGGCAATCTCAAAGCCGCGCAACGCGAGGACGGTGCCAGCATGTTCCGTTACGACGTGGCACTCGGCAAGGCGTGGGGCGCGGTGGCGATGAGCTGCTCCAGCCGCGCGCTGGCGAATCGCGCCAAGGGCAATCCGAATTTCTTTTTGACGCTGGCGTCGACCGCGCAAGGTAAATTTTTGCCGCAGCAAGGCGCGGTGCTGATCCGCGATGCCAGCGGCGCGATCCTCGGGGCGGCAGGCATCAGTGGCGCCAGCGGTGACGAGGATGAAGAATGTGCTGCCAAGGGCGTCGAAGCGGCGGGTTTGAAGGCGGATGCTTCCGCTTAGCCGAAGTTTAAAATAGTCAATTAAAACAAATGCTTACGTAATTATCCAAGGATACGCCATGACACGTTCCCGCCGCAAACCCGAAGAACTCCGCAGCCACAAGTGGTTCGGCGTCAAAGACTTGCGTTCATTTGGCCATCGCTCACGCACTCTGCAAATGGGTTACTCGCGCGAGGATTTCGCTGGCAAGCCGGTGATCGGCATCATCAACACCTGGAGCGATATCAACCCGTGTCACGCGCATTTTCGGACGCGCGCCGAAGAAGTTAAACGTGGCGTGTGGCAGGCCGGCGGATTTCCGCTGGAGATGCCCGCGATTGCGCTGGCCGAGCCGTTTCAGAAACCATCAACGATGATGTATCGCAACATGCTGGCGATGGAAACCGAGGAACTGCTGCGCTCGTACCCGATCGACGGTTGTGTGCTGATGGGCGGTTGCGACAAAACCACGCCGGCGCTGATCATGGGTGCGCTGTCGATGAATTTACCGAGCATCTACATGCCCGCTGGCCCCATGCTGCGCGGTAACTGGCATGGCGAACATCTGGGTTCCGGCACCGATTCGTGGAAATATTGGGCGGAACTGCGCGCGGGCACCATCACCGAACGCGACTGGCAGGAAGTCGAAGAGGGCATCGCGCGCTCCTACGGCCACTGCATGGTGATGGGCACCGCATCCACCATGACGTCGATTGCGGAAACGCTGGGCCTCACGCTGCCGGGCGCGGCATCGATACCGGCAGCCGATGCCAACCATCCGCGCATGGCCACTGCCAGCGGCAAACGCATCGTCGATATGGTGTGGGACGACTGGAAGCCGTCGGATTTTCTCACCGCCAAATCATTTGATAACGCCATCATCGCCACGCATGCTTTGTCGGGCTCGACCAACGCACTGATTCATCTGCTGGCGATGGCGGGGCGGGCGGGCGTGCCGCTGACACTCGAACGCTTCGACGAACTCGCGCGCCACGTGCCGGTGCTGGCGAATATCCGTCCGGCAGGCGACAAGTATCTGATGGAAGATTTTTATTACGCCGGCGGCTTGCGCGCCATGCTCAACGCGCTGGGCGATATTTTGAATCTCGATTGCCAGACCGTGAACGGCAAAACCATCGGCGAAAACATTGCCGGTGCAAAAACCTATAACGAAGACGTGATCCGCCCGCGCTCGAACCCGGTGTCCGCCACCGGTGGCCTGGCGGTGCTACGCGGCAACCTCGCGCCCAACGGCGCGGTGATCAAGCCCACGGCGGCCGAGGCGCATTTGCACAAGCACACCGGCCCGGCAGTGGTGTTCAAGGACTACAACGAAATGAATGCACGCATCGACAGCGACGAATTAAACGTCGATGAAAACTCCGTGCTGGTGCTGCAAAACGGCGGCCCGCTGGGCGGCCCCGGCATGCCGGAGTGGGGCCAGTTGCCGATCCCGAAAAAGCTGCTGAGAGAAGGCGTGCGCGACATGGTGCGTATCTCAGACGCACGCATGAGCGGCACCTCATACGGCACTTGTGTGCTGCACGTGTCGCCGGAATCTTTCGTCGGCGGCCCGTTGGCGCTGGTGCGCGACGGCGACCTGATCGAGCTCGATGTGGCAGCGCGCAAACTGGATTTGAAAGTCAGCGACGCCGAACTCGCCCGCCGCCGCGCCGAATGGAAACCCGCCCCGAAAAAATTCGGCCGTGGGTACGGCGCGCTGTTTTCACAACATGTGACGCAGGCGGATAAAGGCTGTGACTTTGATTTCCTGCATCAGGTCGAGGCTACGGCTGATCCGGAGATTCACTGATGTTGCGTGAGGCGTGAAGCGAGGGTGGGCAAAGCGTAGCGTGCCCACTGTCGGCGATCTTTGATGTTGTGATGTGCGTGGGCACGCTACGCTTTGCCCACTCTACGCGTTCTGAAGAAAACCCGCTTCATCCAAATCGTCGGTGTAGCGCCGAATGCGCTCAATCGCCTGAACAATGTGAGTGAGGTAGTCCGCGAGACGTTGTGGATCGCCGCTCATACCGGCACCGCTTCCGCGAGCACGGCGTCGCGGAACTTGTCCGGTAGGGCCTTTGGCGTCAGCACATCCACCGGTACTCCAAGTAGCACGCGCAACTCATAGCAGATCGCGCCGATGTCGAAAAGCGTTGTCTCCGCTGTTGGGTCGATGAGAATATCCAGATCACTGCCCTCCGTGTCCGCCCCGTGCGCGACCGAGCCGAACACGCGGGCGTTTCGCGCGCGATGCGCCTCGAGCACGCCGCGAATTGCAGCGCGGTGGACTTGCAAGGCTTCAGAGGGTGTCATCTTTTACGCATCTCCGGCGCGTCCGCGTTATTCGACAGAAACGGTTTCCTATGCTGAACATCGCGGTTTTGTAAGCGTGATTTTGCCCCTTGTTACTAGCCCACGCAATGTTGCGGTGGATGTAGGGCGGAAAAGCGTAGCGCCTTCCGCCGCGTTCGTTGGCTACCCAGATACATGCAGGATGTACCAAGTGGCAAACTCAGAATGCCTCACCATTCGCTCGACGGAAGGCGCTGCGCTTTTCCGTCCTGCGCAGATCGAGTCGCCAGAAACTCCGCCAGCACGCGCGAGGTGTGTGACGCCGAGACCGCCGCCGACCTGGTGGACAACATCCCTTCGACAAGCTCAGGACAGGCTTTGCCGCAAGTGCCGGTGCGCCAGTGGGTGCTGTCATTCCCCATCCCGCTGCGCAGCCTCTTTGCCATTCGAACCCCACTTTAAGGTACCGGAGTCGATTTGATTTTAAGTTCGGTGCGTTGGGTTTGTCTGCTTGCTTATTTTGGATAAGAATTCAACTCCGGTAACTTGGACTTTGAGACTGATTATGAATGAATTAAATTTAGCGTAAGATTGTCTAATGGAATTCCAAGTCATCGGCCCGATGAGCCATGTTGAAACCATCGCCGAGGGCAATGGTATCCGGGAAATTGCGGTGCTCCGCGCGAAGTATGGGCTAGGCAAGTGGCGCATGAAAAAAGGCAATGCTCGGATTCGCCTGCCCGATGGGTCAACGGCATTGGCTGAAGTTCATTGGTACGAAGCACACGGTATCGGCAAAGTGAAGCTCAAGATAAAGGAATGGCTATGAAATTCGTAGTTTGCGTATCCAGAGAAGGCTTCGGTGAATTCTCCGCCGACGATCTCACGCTGGGCCGACTTTACGAAGTGCTATCCCCGGCCGACAGTCATGGCATGCTGAAAATCATCGACGATTCAGGCGAAGATTTTCTGTATCCGGAATTCTTGTTTGAAAAAGTGGAGATGCAACAAGAGACGGCTACCAAGCTGCACGCGCTGTTGGCCGTATAAGCAATAAAACCACTCTTGAGATGAGCCTAGCCTGCGACGCGCGCCTATGGCTGCGCGCCCATCGCTATGGCCTGCTGTCCACGCACTCACGCGCGGTGGCAGGCTACCCTTTCGGCTCGGTCGTGCTCTATGTGCTCGATCATGATGCGTGCCCCGTGCTATTGATCAGCCGCCTCGCCGAGCACACTAAGAAACCCCCAAGGTACAACCCCCAAGGTACCGGAGTCGATTTGATTTTAAGTTCGGTGCGTTGGGTTTGTCTGCTTGCTTATTTTGGAAAAAAATTCAACTCCGGCCCCTTGGGTGCCGCATTATTTCTCCCCGTAGTGGCTGGCAGGCCACTACGGCTAATGGTGAAGACGACGGAACGAATAAAGCAGGGGCGGTGGTGTGGTGTATGAGCGAAGTGGACGGAGGTAGATGGGAAATGACAAAGATCATGGGCAGCAAATGGTTGGGTTTGATATCGAAGAATATATCGTGTCTGACCCCATTATTTTGGCTCGCGTGAACTGTGCGCCAACGCCGAAGGGTTCAGCCTGCATGCGGGCGTGCACTGCGAGGCGAATGACCGGCAAGGGATCGAACAACTGTGCCGCTACATCACGCGTCCGGCGATCTCCAACGAACGCCTGGCCGTCAACCGCGACGGCAACGTCAACCTCAAACTGAAAACCGCGTGGCCATGGTACCAGTAGGGCACCACCCACATCGTGCTGACACCGATGGAGTTCATGCAACGGCTGGCAGCCTTGGTGCCGCGTCCACGGCTGCACCTGATACGGTTCCACGGCGTGCTGGCGCCGAAAGCGAAGTTTAGATCAAAGGTCGTGCCCGTATCGGTGCAACAAACAACCACGGGCGAGGGCGATTGCGAACACGGGTAAAGCGCGCCGGTGCGCATGACGTGGGCACGATTACTCAAGCGCGTGTTCGATATCGACGTCGAGCGGTGCGCGTGCGGCGGCAAGTTAAAGCTGATTGCGGTGATCGAGGAACCGGCGGTGATTGAGAAGATACTCACGCACTTGGGGTTGAGTCCACAGCCGCCGCCGATAGCACCGGCGCGCAAGCGGGCGTAATTGTTTGAGTGGGCTTGAGAATCGGACGGTTTTTACCCGGCCGAGGGAGTGGTTGTGAACGAAGGCTGAAACACGCGTGATTTTGGGGATAGGCGCGAGGATCCCTCAGAATTGTTCGCCGTGCTTTTCGCTTGCCAAAGCTTGGTTTTGGATTTGATCTGGACGTGTTTGACGATTTTGTCTGATTGAATCAAACGCAGTCGCCGAGGCTGCGGTCACGAAG